>NZ_LZIX01000331.1:0-22541 GCF_001666955.1 Mycobacterium sp. E735
CCGGCTCGTGGCGTCAGACCGGCTGCAGCTCGCCGCTGGGCGCCTTCGTGGACAACACCAACGGCCAGGGCCGCGCCAACCAGGCCGTCACCGGCACCGTGGCCTACCCGGGCAAGCAGGGCCTCTCGGGCGGCGGCGAAAGCTGGAGCGTCCTGACGACGATGATCCTGCCGTCGGGCGGCGCCCCCTACGTGGTGTGGCCCAAGAGCAAGAGCGACTACGACTCCGCCACGCCCGTGGTCCAGGACCTGCTCAACAAGAACGAGCGGTTCGTCGCGGTCTCCGGAATCGGGCTGCTGGCGCCCGGCAACACCGGGCAATTGCACGACGGAGGCCCCAGCGCCGCGCGGACGGCTCTGGCGTACGCGCGGCAGAAAGACGAGATGTACATCTTCGAGGGCGGCAGCTACACCCCGGACAACATGCAGGACCTGTTCCGCGGGCTGGGCAGCGACAACGCCATTCTGCTCGACGGCGGCGGGTCGTCGGCCATCGTGTTGCGCCGCGACACCGGTGGCATGTGGGCCGGTGCGGGCTCGCCGCGCGGGTCGTGCGACACCCGGCAGGTGCTGTGCGATTCGCACGAGCGGGCGCTGCCCAGCTGGCTCGCCTTCAACTAGCTCGGCCCGAAGCGGAAGATCAGCAGGCTGGCCGCCACCACCGCGGCCGTGACGGCGAACACCGGTGCGACGACGAACCGCGACATCGACGCCCCCAGGAACGCGCCGGCGCACATGGTCAGCACGACGCTGAGACGCAACGTCTGACGCGCGCCCGAGCCGCCGGCCAGGCGGCTGTCCAGACCGAGGCTGACGATCGTCGACGTCAGCACGGTGGTGGACAGCTCCTGGATGCCGAACTGGCGCGCACTGGAGTGCTGCAGGCCGAACGTGACCGCCAGCAAGCCGATCATGATCAGCTTGGTGTTGTCGTGGTACTGCAGGATTCCCACGCCCGCCAGGATCGCCAACCCCACCAAAAGGGTTATCTCCGTTGCCAATACGGTGGTGATCCACTGTCGCGTCCGGTCGGCGAAGTGCCGCGATATCCGGCCGCTGACGATGGTGGTGCACACGAACGTGGGCAGGGCCACGACCACCGCGGTCAGGTCGATGCTCGTCCTGGGCGCCAGCCAAAAGCCAAGGAAGATCACGTTTCCCGTCATGTTGGCGACGAACACATGGCCGAGCACCAGGATGCTGATCGAATCCGCCAGGCCGGTGGCGAAGGTCAGCAGCAACAGCGCCGCGACGGTCGATCGCTCCGACACCGGCGAGGTAACTGCCATGGCTCGTAGCAGACTGCGCTAGACGTGCGGCGTCAAATCCAGCGACGTGATGGTCGTCATCCTGGTCACCAGCCAGCGGCTCTGCGCGCGCTTGAGGAACAGCCGGTAGGACAAGTACTTCAGCGACGGCACGTTCTTGGTCAACGGGCTGGTGGACGTGGTGTTGGTGTAGACGATGACGACGGCGTTGGCGTCGTCGATCGATTCCACCGCCGCCCCGGTGACGTCGGTGTGGTTGGTGATTTTTGCCTGCTTGTTGGGCGCCACGATGGCGTCGACGAACTTGCGGTACTGCGCCTCGAAATCACCGCTGAGGTAGCCCGACGCGCGGTCGGCGAGGGTGTCCATGTTCTCCGGCGTGTAGGTCCACAGCGTGGTGATCGCGTTGGCCGCGGTCCGCGCCACCTTCAGTTTCGTTGCGGCGGCCGCCCGGTCGCTCAGGTACGGCTGTACGGTCGCGCCGGCGAACGCCGCGGAACCGACGAACAGTGCGGCGGCCACCGCGACAGTGACGGCCAGCCGCTTGCCGGCCAGCAATTTGCGCCGCTTGCGAGCGGGGGGTTGGTCCTCGGCTGCCTCGGCGGCCTCGGTGTCACCCTCGGCTGCCTCGGATTCCTCTGCGGCGGAGGCCGTTTCGTCGGCGCTGCCGGACTCTTCCCGCTCTTCGGTCGCCGCCTCGTCCGAAGTGGCGGCGTTACCGTCGGCGGTCAGATCACCTGCTGCAGGTTGCTGATCTTCCACTGCTTTCCTTCCTGCGTGGCGGTCGCCGTCCACCGATTGGCGTTTTCCCAAACTTGTTTACCGTCGGGCGATTTGGCGCTCACGGCGGTGGCCACGATCGTGGTGACACTGCCGTCGTCGTTCCACCGCTCCACCCCCGCGTCCAGGACGGTCCCGGTGGCAGGTTCGGCGCGGGCCACCTGTAGCAAGATCTCGTTCGCCTTGTCGCGGTATTCCTTGGCGAAGTCGCCGGTCGCCTGCGCCAGCACCCGCGTTATGTAGTCGTTGGCGTGGAACGGATCGATGGAGGTGAACTGCGTCATGAACCCGGTGACGTAGCTGAGGACCTCGCGATTCTTCGACGCGGCGCGCTCCCGGGACTGATGATCGACGAGCATCAGGCTGCACACCGTGATCGCGGCCGCCATGAAGACCGCGGCGACGGCGCCGGCCAGCGGCAGGCCCCACGGCCGCCCCGGCGGCACCGGATGCGGGACCAGCAGCGGCCCCTCACCGGGCTGGAACTTGCGGCGCGGGCTCATTTTCCGGCTCCCGGCGGTTTGGGCTTGGTCAGCACCATGAGGTCGTCGACGAGCCAACGGCCGTCGCCGCCCTTGACGAAAGTCACCCGGACGGTGGCGGAGATGTAGCGCTCGTCGGGCGCCGCGCCGCGGCGCCCCTGCATGAACATCAGCATCGTCGCCCGATCGGGCGACGCCGACTGGATCGCGTGATCGGTCACCCAGTACTCGTTGATGACCGGGTTGCCCTTCTGCACCATGTCCTGCTGGGCGGCGAGCTGGGTCCGGTACTTGTCGGTGGCCAGGGACAGGGCGCGGGCGAAGTCGTCGTGCAGCGATTTCGGGTCGTAGGTCAGCATCTGCGCGACGATCTTCGGTCCCTGCGTGTCCAGCTGCGCCCGCGTCCGGTCGGTGGCCCGGTCCGGGGCGAACACCGCCGCGTAGCTCAGCGCCGCACCGGCGATGCACAGCCCCGCCGCGGCCGCCACCAGGACCGTCGTCCACCGCCGCGCGTTGAACGCCGGCTCCGCCGTTTCGTGACGGCGCACTTCGGTGCGCGCCAGCATGTCGGCGAAGGTGCGGCGGCCCGAATCCCACAGCGGCCAAAGCCATCCCACCATCGAGACGGTGTCGAGCAGGTGCGCCAGGTCGCGCAGCAGCAGGCCCCACGGCCCGATCGGCTCACCGTCGCGCCGCACCACCGTGATGCCGAACAGCGCCCGCCCGAGGCTCCAGCCGACGACTGTCGGGAGCAGCAGCCGGTTCACCAGCACCAGCAGGATGACCACTCCGATGACCGCGATGCACAGCCACCACCACACGCCGCCGGGCGGAACGGTGAACCAGGTGACCGCCATCGTGGCCACCACCGCGGCACCCGGCAAGACGTCGACCGCGAGCGCGCCGGCGCGAATGTGCCAGGGCGCCAGGGCGGTCCGCGGAGACTGCTGGACGGCCGTGGCCGGTGGTTTGTCGACCACCACCGTCACTTCGTCACCTGGTCGAGCTTGGCTATCTTGTACTGGCCTTCGCTCTGAGCCATTTTCACCCGCAGCCGGTAGCCGGTCTCGTTCTGCGTCTGGTCGTTCGCGACCTTGACGCGGACCGCGACGAGCACCTCCACCGAGCCGTCGGGGTTGTTGCGCTCGACGGCCGCTCGCATGTCGGACACCTGGACGTGGACGTTGGCGGCCTGGTACGCCTGGACAAGCATGCTGGTGTAAAGCAGGGCCTGCGAGCGGAAAGCGTCAGTGCCGCAGTCGATGATCTTCTGCTCACTCGCCGCCATCGCGTTGGTGTCGGGGGCCTGGGTCGCCGACACGCAGTCGACGGCGGCCTTGAGCGCCGCGGCGTCGTTGCGGGCTATCGCCTGGCTTTCATGGTGGTAGCGCAACGCGACGTAACCGCCCACACCGACCGCCGCGGCGCACATCACGAGCACCGCCGCGATGCCGGCCAACCAGCCGCGACCCATCCGCGACGGCCGACGCTCGACGGCGTCGCCGAGCTCGGCACCGGGCTCCGACGGCTCGTCGGCCGCGGTCTGGGGAGCGGCCTGTTCGGTCGCGTCCTCGGGTCCCGCCGGTTCCCCCGCGGCCACCTCGGTTTCCGCCGGCTCCTCGACGGTCACGTCGGGCGCAGGCGGTTCGATGACACCGTCGGGCGCTGCGGAATCCTCGGGTGTCGCGCCGGAATCGATCGGATCGACGGCGGCCGCCGGGTCCTGGTTCTTAGGACGCCGTCCGCGCAGACGACGAAACTTCGGCATCGGTGGGGGGTTCAGCCGGCTGGTGCCAGCATCTCCTTCCATCCGTCGTCTCCTGTTCTGGCCGAGTTCTCGACGGAGTATTTAACTCCATCTGGCCCCACCAGTTCACCGCTTTGGGGACTGTAGGTCGCCACCGGAGGCCCGCTGGGCGTGTAGACACACGGGTTGGGCTGCTGGCCGTTGCACTGCACGGTACCCGACCCCGGCCGGGACAAGGGGTCGCTGGTCGGCGGGGGCGTCCCGGACACCCGGTCCGACGGGGCCGGGTTCAGGCCGGTGTCGATCGACGGCGCCGGGATCACCTGCCCGGGCTTCACGGGCTGGTCGCAGCGTGCCGCCGGCGCGGGGCAGGTCACGATTTGGTTGGGATCGCCGTACCAGGGGTTGGTACCCGCGGGCACGTACGGCTTGGGGTCGCGGCACTCCCGGGGCGTGGCCGCCCGCTTGCCCTCGACGTCCGTGCACGGGATGTTGCGCGACCCGCGCACGCTGTTGGCCGGGGTGTCCATCGGGATCTTGCAGTACGTGCCCGACGGCAGCGGCTGCATGCTGGTGTCGGCCGGGGACCGCCACTCCGACGCCGGGATGAAGCCGGTCAGGCAGGGCGGCGGCTGGTTGATCGATAAGGCCAGGTCCAGCGCCGCCATGTTCGGGAACGGCGCGGCCACCGTCTGGGCGATCGACGCGCCCTGAGGCAGGAACACCAGGACCTGCTCGACGCCGGTGTGGTAGCGCTTGAGCAGGTCGAACACCACCTCCAGATTCGCCAGTGTCTGCGGCAGCGACTCGCGGACGTCGTTGAACACGTCGTTGACCTGATCGGCCGTCGGCGCCGCCTGACGCAGGATGCTCTTGACGTGCGAGTCCTCCTGGGCGGACTGCGCGCCCAGCCGGTTCAGGTTGCGCGCCCAGCGTTCGATGGCATCGCCCGACTTGACCTGGCTGTCGAGCACCGGGCCCGAATTCTGGATGATGTCGTTGACGTCGGTGATGTTCGTCTTGAAATCACCGACGATCGCCTGCGTGGAGTCCACCAACCGCTGCAGGGCGGGACCCAGGCCTCCGACGGATTGCGCCGTCTCGTCCAGTAATTGGCCGATCTTGTCCTTGGGCAGCACGGCCAGCCCACGGTTGGCCGTGTCCAGCGCCGGGCCGATCTCCGCGGGCACCGTGCCCTTGGTGATCGTCTGACCCTCGGACAGGAACTTGCCCGGATTCCCGGTCGATTCCAGGTCCAGGTACTGCTCACCGACGGCCGACACCGAGTGGACGTTGGCGGTCGCGTCGATCGGGATCTTGTAGCGGCTGTCGATGCTCATCGTCGCTTCGGCGCCGCGCTCGGTCGGTTCGACGTCGGTGACCTTGCCGATCGTGATGCCTCGATACGTCACGTTCGCCGTCGGGTACAGACCGCCCGACGCCGGCAGTTCGGCCTTCAGCGTGTACCGACCGATGCCGGCCAGGCTCGGGAGCTGCAGGTAGTACACCCCGAGCACGAGGATCGAGATGACCGTCAGGATTCCGAATGCGATCAGCTGGCGTCTGATGAAAGGAGTCAGCAATTCCTGTCCCCCCTTTCCACCAGCGGCCCGCCGGGCGCGTCATTCGGGTTCGGCGTGTAGCGCACGTCCGGGATCATCGTCTCGGGGTCACGCCCGAACGACTGCTCGAGCGCGCGCAGCGCGCCGGACAACCCGGTACCGGTGAGGAACGCGTTGTCGACCGAGCTGTAGGTCACGTCGAGCGTCAGCGAGATATTGATGTAGTCACCCCGGAAGATCTTCGGCACGGTGTCGATGTCGAACGGCTGGGTCAGGATCAGCTTCAGCGCGCCGATCAGATAGGGCGAGGCGCGCCCCAGCTCCTTCAACGGGCATTGCAGCGCCTGCAGGTCGGTGTGCAGCGGCCCGCGGGCTTCCGACAGGTACTGGTCAGCGGCCTGGCTCAGCCGGCCCACCGCGTCGACGGCGTTGATCAGCAGGTTCTTGGTGTCGGCGAAATGCTTGATCAGCGGCGGGATGTCGGTGAGCACCCGGTCGAGGACGTCCGCCCGCGCGCCGACATAGGTCAGCAGCCGGTTGGTCGAGTCGATCGCGTGGGTGATGTCATCGCGCTGCTGGTTGAGCTGGCTGGTGAAGGTGTCCAGCTTGCCCAGGAAGGACCGGATCGCGTCGCCCCGCCCGTTGAAGATGTTGTAGACCTCGTTCTGCAGCACCTCGAGGTTGGGGATGCCGCCACCGCGCAGGATCAGCGACAGGCTGGCCAGCGTCTGCTCGGTGGTGGGATACGCCGAGGAGTTCTTCAGCGGAATGGTGTCGCCGTCCTTCAGCAATTCCTGCGACGGGTTGGGCGGCGCGGCCAGCTCGACGTGCTGGGAACCCAGCAGTGAGGTCTGGCCGATCTTGGCGATCGCGTTCTTGGGCAGCTTGGTGTTCTTGTCGACACCCAGCGTCAAAGTGGCGATCCAGTTCTTCAGCTGAATCTTCTTGATCGACCCGACGAAGACGTCGGCGACCATCACCTTGCTGTTGCCGTTGATCGCCAGCGTGTCCGGCACCTGCACGTAGATCGTCATGGCGCCCGAGCCGCCGCCGGGACCACCGGGGATCGCGACATTGGAGATGCCGCGCCAGCCGCACGAACTCAGCACCAGCGCGGCCATCAGCAGGACCAGGGCCTGCCAGGACCCGCGGCGAATCGGCGGGATCAGCCTTCGCAATACGCTCACTGGCCACCCCCGATGTCAGCCGGCACCGCCGGCCCGCCGGCGTTGGGCGTGGGCGCCGCGACCGGCGCCGGTGTCGGGGCCACCGGACCCGGGGCCACGCCCGGCCCGGGTGGCGGCGGCTGGATGGGTACCGGCGCGTTCAGTCCGATCGGCGGCACGATCGGGTTCTCGTCGTACGCGTTCGGCGGTCCCGGCGGCGTCTGCAGGTTCGACTGGACGGGCGCGATGTTGGGGCCTCCCATGAGCTCGGACAGCGAGTCCGGGGTCATCAGACCGGCCGTGATGGGCCCGACCTGCTGGCCCTGCATCCCCGGCGCGACGATCCAGCCGGGCTGGGTGTTGCGGTGCGACGTCGGGGTGTCGGGAACCCAGATGCCGGGCACGGTGGTGTCCTTATAGCCGTTCGGCGGGTGCAGCCGATCCTCCGAATAGGCCACCTGCTTGGGCAAGGTCTCGGCCGTGCTGAACAGGTTCACGCCGAACGGCAGGTAGTTGAACTTGATGGCGTCGAGGATGGGCGCCAGGTACTGCGCGCACAGCTCCGCGGACTCCTGGTATCCGAGCCGGCTGCCCGCCTGGATCGAGCTGCAGATGAACTGCATCGGGTTGGCGAAGTTGGTGATCGCCGGGATGGCGACCACCGACCCGTGCGACGGGTGATAGATCTGGTTGATGTTCGCCGCGGCCGTCGGGAGGACGTGCAGCGCGGTCTCCAGTCCGTTCAGCGGGTCCGGCTGCAGGATCGTGTTCGTCACCGTGGCCAGGTTGTTGATGTCGTAGGTCAACACCTCGCGGTTCTTGTCCAAGAACGGCCGCACGGTCGACAGCAGACCGTCGAACTGCTCGATCGCGTTCGCCAGGTCGTTGTCGTTGTGGGCGAGCCGGGTGGTGAAGTCCGCCAGGTTCTGGTTCAGCGCGACGAACTGCTGGTCGTCCTTGTGCAGCGCGTTGACGAACAGCGCCAGGCTCTTCACCACCGCGAAGAAGTCGCCGCGGCCTTCGTTCAGCGCGTTGAGCGCCGACGACAGGTTGCTCAGCGTCGTGTTGATCTCTTTGCCCTTGCCGGCCAGGCCGTTGGCGTAGGACTCGATGACCTCACCGAACGGGCCGGTCGGCTGCTCGGGGGTGGGGCCCAGCTTGGAGATGATGTTGGTGATGCTGTTGCGCAGCTGGTCCCACTCCACCGGGACCTGCGTGCGCTCCTCGGGGATCACTGCGTTGTCGGCCAGCACCGGACCGCCCTTGTATGGCGGCTCCAGCTGGATGGCCCGCGACGCCACCAGCGTCGGGTTCAGGATCACCGCGTTGGCGTTGGCGGGAACCCGGTACTTGTTCTCGTAGTGGAAGGTGACCTTCATCTTGTCGCCGGCCGGCTCGATCTTGTCGATCGCGCCCACCCGCAACCCCATGATCTGGACCTTGTCGCCCGGGTAGAGCGCGTTGGCCGCCGGGAAATAGGCCACCACGGTGTTGTTGGTCAGCTTCTCGAAGAGCCGCCAGCCGACGAAACCGACGACTAGGGCCAGCACGATCACCAGCGAGCCGATGATCACGGTCGCCCGGGTCAGCTTCGGTAGCCGGATGTTTCGGATGTCAAAGGCGGTGCTCAATTCTGGCTACCTCCCCCGGCAGCGCCGCTGCCGCCCGTTCCGCCCGGGTTGATGAAGGGCGCCGGCAGCTGGTTCCCCGGCCCCGGTGGGGCCGCGGGTCCCGGCGGGAAGCCCGGCGCGAACGTCGACGGCGGCGGCGTCGGCCCGGCCGGCGCCAGGTTCTCGGTGCGCGCGCCCGGCGGCGCCTGCGCCGGCAGCGGCACGGGCGTGCCGGGAACGTCCGGCGGCGGGTCGCCCGGCCGCCCGGCGATCGGGATGCCCGGCGTCGGGGGCAGGCCGCCCGGGTTCGGCGGGGAGGTCATCACGTCGACCGGCGCCGGGAAGCCCGGGCCGCCGAACGGTCCGATGCCCCCGCCGGCGCACGGCAGCGGGTTCCACGGCCGCGGCAGACCCTCGTCGCCGACGGTCACGTTGCCACCCGGGTTGGCCGGGGTGTAGGAGCAGGGCGACCCGGGAGGAACGGCCGGCCCCGGGTGCTCCGGAGTGCCTTCCAGCACCGGGGGTGCCGGCGGCGGTGCACCGTTGGGCAACCGGGTGCCGTTCGGGTCGGGCCACCGGAATTCGGGCAGCCCGGCGCTGCGCCAGAAGTTCTCCGGGTCGATGCCGCGCTTCTTGAAGGCGGCATCCACCCACGGCTGGATGATCTGGTACAGCGCGAGGTTGTGCAGGACCACCTTGAAGAACGGTCCCGACGCGATGGCCTCGTTCAGGGACGGCAGGAACTTGCCGACCTCGGTGAGCCCCGCGGCGACGTCGTCCTTGCGTTCCTTCAAGATGTCGCTCACCGTGCGCAACTGTTCGAGCACGTGGTTGAGGTTCGGGTTGTCGTTGATGAAGCCCTTGACCTGTTCGGAGAAGGCGGCGACGTTCGCCAGCAACGCGTTGATGGCCTGGCCGCGCTCGTTGAAGGCCACCAGCAGGTTCTTCGCGTTGACCAGCAGGCGGTCGACCTGGTCGCTGCGGTCACCGAGGACGCTGGCCACCTGGTTGGCCTGGGCGAGCAGATGCTTGACCTGTTCGTCGCGCTTGCCGATGGTGTCGGAGAACTTGGCCACGCCGTCCAGCGCCGCGCTCAGGTGCGGGTAGGTCTGGTCGATGGTCTGCGACAGGACGTGCAGCGATTCCTTGACCGTGTCGATGTTCCAGCCCTGGGCGGCCTTGGTGACATCGAAGAACGCGTCGTAGATCTGGTAGGGCGTGGTGCTTTGACCGATGGGTAGCGAGTCGCCGGGCCTCAGTTTCTGATTGCCCCGAGCCTCGACGTCCAGGATCTTCTTCCCGAGGATGGTGTCGGTCTTGATCGCCAGCCGGCTCTCGGTGCCGATGGTTGCGGTGCCCATATTGAACTTGACCAGGATGTGGTCGCCGTCGATGCTGATGGCCTCGACCTTGCCGACGTCCACGCCGGCGATGCGGACCTTGTCGCCGACGCCGATGCCGCCGGTGTCGGTGAACTGGCCGTAGTAGTGCGGTTTGGCCATCAGCATCGGCACGCTGGTGAAGCTTTGACCGACGCCGATGACGAGCAGCGTCACGATGATGCCCATCAGGCCGATGCGAACCCGGTTGGGTGGTTCCAGTGTCCTCATTGCGGGGTGCACCTACCCGTCGGCTGCTGGAAGAGCCGGACCGTGCGGACCGGGCCACCGGCCTGCAACCCGTTGATCTTGAG
This sequence comes from Mycobacterium sp. E735, assembly GCF_001666955.1. Taxonomy (NCBI): domain Bacteria; kingdom Bacillati; phylum Actinomycetota; class Actinomycetes; order Mycobacteriales; family Mycobacteriaceae; genus Mycobacterium; species Mycobacterium sp. E735. The sequence goes on from NZ_LZIX01000331.1 coordinate 10,308, forward strand.
GGTGATGTCGCAGGCGTAGAAGTTCACGAAGTCGCCGTAGGAGCCGATGGCGCGCCCGATCATGTTCAACGCGGTGGGCACCTTCTTCAGGTAGTCGTTGAGCCCATCGCGCTGGTCGATGAGCGGCTGCTGGATCGCATCCAGGTAGTTGAGGGTGTTGTGCAGCAGCCCGCGGTCCTCGGCGAGCAGATCGGCGACCGTCCCGGCGGCGTTGCTGATGTGCGCGGTCCCGCCCGCCAGCTGGTCGCCGTGGTCCTTCAGCCCCGTGATGAGCACCTCGAGGTTGTTGACCGTCTGGTCGAACTGCTGGCGGTGGCGGACCGTGGTGTCCAGAACGATGTTCAGGTTCTTGATGACCTCGCCGATCGCCTGGTCACGTTCACCGAGCTGATTGGTCAGCTGCGCGGTCTGGTCGAGGATGTCGTTGATGGTGCCGCCCTGGCCCTGGAACACGGTGATCAGCGCCGTCGCGATGGTGTTCACCTTCTGCGGGTCCAGCGCACGGAACAGCGGCTTGAAACCGCCGATCAGAGCATCGAGGTCCAGCGCGGGCGAGGTCCGCGACATCGGGATGAAGCCGCCCGGCGGCAGCACCTTCTCGGCGCCCTCGCCCTCGCCGCGCTTGAGCTCCAGGTAGCGGTTGCCGATGAGGTCGAGGTAGCGGATCTGCGCGGTCGTCGACTGGTACAGCGGCACCGAGCGGTCGACGTTGAATTTCACCCGCGCCCGCTTGCCGCCGTCGGCCAGCTCGACCGTGTCGACCTTGCCGATCTCCACGCCCGAGGCGCGGACGAACTGGCCCGCCCGCAGCCCGCTGACGTTGGTGAATTCGGCCGAGTACGAGTTCGTGCTGTCGAACCGCATCTGGCCGAATACGACGATGATCATCACAGTGAAGATCAGCAGCACCAACGAGAAGATGCTGAGCCTGACGATTGTTCCGGTGATTTTCATGGGTTGATCGTGTTGTCCCCTACTTGGCGGCCCCAGACGTACTCGATGGCGTACGGCGAGCCGGTGTCGAGGTGGTTGTACGGCGCGATGCTGTTGCCGCTGTCCATCACCAATTCAGGTGCCGGCCACAGGTCGTGGGTGATCTGCTGCCAGCAACCGGGGGCGCCCCCCGGCCCGCCGCGCGCGTTCACCCGCGGCAGGTTCTCCGGGTAGGTGTACGGGTTCGGCGCGCCGCCGATGAGCCCTGCGAGCCCGCCGACCAGGCTGGCGAGGGTCGCCACCGCCGACACGGGGTTGGCCAGCAGCCCCAGCCCGGACAGGGCCTCGGTGTGGGCGCTCAGCGAGTAGCCGTTGCCGCCCAGGAACGACGAGGCCTTCGGCTCGATGTCGTGGTAGTTGCGCAGCGTGCAGAAGATCTCCGGGCTGTAGGTGTCCAGCAGCTGGGCCGAGGGCACCAGGTCCTCGGCGCCGCGCGCCAGGTAGGGGCCGCCCCGGTTGAAGATGTCGGCGCCCGTGTTGCCGAACCCGGCCGCGGACAACAGGGCCTGGTCCAGATCCTTCTGCTGCGCGTTGATCGTGCGCGAGGTGATGACCGCGTTGTTGAGGAAGTCGATTAGGTCGGGCGCGGCGTTGGCGTAGGTGTCCCCGAGCGCCGCCAACCCCTGAATGTCGCGGCGGGCCTGGGGCATCTGCGGGTTGACGTCATCGAGGATCGCGTTCGCGTTGACCACCGATTGCCCGAACCGGTCGCCCAGCCCGGTCAGCGCCTGGGCCGCGGCGCTCAGCGTCAGGTTCAGCTTGACCGGATCCACCTTCTCCGCGATCGAGGTGACGGTCTGGAACAGCGTGTTGATCTCCGTCGTCACCGACCGCGCGTCGATCACGGTGTGCGGGTTGAGCTTCTGCGACGACGGGTTCTTCGGCGTCGTCAGCGACACGTACTTGCCGCCGAACACAGTGGTCGCCTTGATGTCGGCGTTCACGTTGGCCGGGATCAGCGAGAGGTACCGGGGGTAGACGTCCAGGGTGAACTTCGCGGCCGGCTTGCCGTCCCGCACGGTCTCGGAGATGTTGGCCACCCGGCCGATCTCCACCCCGTTGTAGGTGACCTTCGAGCCGGGATCCATCACCAGCCCGGCCCGCGACGCCAGCATGGTCAGCTTGGTCTTGGGTGTGAAGTCGCCGCGGAACTGCCCGTAGACCAGAACCAGCGCCACGAGGGCGATGATCAGCGAGGCGATGCCCGCCAGCTTGTACGGCGGGTTGCGGGGTTTGTTGACCTTCACCGGTGACGTCATGGCTACACCGTGAGCGCGAAGTTGGGGTTGACGCCGTAGAGCGCCAACGCGGCTGCCAGAACCACGACCTGGACCGACACCAGCGAGAAACGCATCGATCGGCCGACGGCCTCTCCGACGCCGACGGGTCCGCCGCCGGCGTTGTATCCGTAGAAGCAGTGGGTGATCATCACGACCGCCGTGATGATGATGGCCTCGAGGAACGACCAGAACACGTCGTCGGGACGCAGGAATGTCCGGAAGTAGTGCTCGTAGGTTCCGTTGGATTGCCCGTACAGCACCGTGGTGGTGATCTGGGGGGACAGGAACGACATGATCATCGCCAGCGAGTAGAGCGGAATGATGACGACCAGCCCGGCCATGATCCGGGTGGTCGCCAGGAACGAGATCGACTTGATGCCCATGACTTCCAGGGCGTCGATCTCTTCGCTGATGCGCATGGCCCCCAGCTCGGCGGTCGCGCCGGCGCCGACGGTGGCGGCCATCGCGATGCCGGTGACGACGGGGGCGGCGATGCGGACGTTGATCAGCGCGGCGAAGAAGCCGGTGAACGCCTCGACGCCGATGTTGCCCAGCGAGGCGAAGCCCTGAATGGCGACCAGGGAGCTACCGGACAGGGTCACGAAGCCGACGATGGCCACGGTGCCGCCGATGACGGCCATGGCGCCGGTGCCCATGCCGATCTGGGCGATCAGCCGCAGCGTCTCCTTGCGGTAGTTGCGCAGCGCGTGCGGGATGTGGCCGAGGGCCACCGCCCCGAACCACGCCATCTGGCCGACGTCGTCGAGCCCGCGGGCCGCGGCGCCGCCGTAGCGGTTGAGGTTTTCGGCCGCCCGCGGGAAGCGGGCGCGCAATACGGCAGAGGTCGACATGTCAGTGGCCCGTTCCGAATCGCACGCCGATGGTCGTCAGCACCACGTTGACCGCGTACAGCGCGACGACGCAGAGCACGACGGTCTCGTTGACGGCGGTGCCCAGTCCCTTCGAGCCGCCCCGCACGGTCAGGCCGCGATAGCAGCCGACCAGCCCGGCGATCAGGCCGAACGTGGCGGCTTTCACGGTCGCGATGACGACCTCCGGCAGACCCGTGATCGTGGTCAGGGTGGCGAGGTAGGCGCCGCCCGAGACGTTTTGCAGGTAGACGCCGAACAGGTAGCCGCCGACCAGGCCGACGGTGATCACCAAGCCGTTGAGCAGCGTGGCCACCAGCGTCGCGGCGATCACCCGCGGGACCACCAGCCGGTGGATCGGGTCGATGCCGAGCACCTCCATGGCGTCGATCTCCTCGCGGATGGTGCGGGCGCCGAGGTCGGCGCAGATGGCCGTCGACCCGGCGCCGGCCACCACCAGCACCGTGGTGAGCGGACCGAGCTGGGTGACGGCGCCGATCGCCGCGCCGGCTCCGGACAGGTCCGCGGCCCCGAACTGGGCCAGCAGGACGTTGAGCGTGAAGATCAGCAGGACTGTCAGCGGGATCGACACCATGATGGTCGGCAGGAAAGCCACCCGCATGATGAACCAGCACTGCAGGACGAATTCGCGCCATTGGAACGGCCAGCGGAACAACGCCCTGCCGGTGAGGACGCACATCCGGAAGAATCCCCCGATGAGCGTCAGCGGGGTCTGCAGTTGGTCGCGTACATAGCCGACCAAGTAGGGGCCCCGTCGACTCGCCGACGTTGAAGTCACCGCTGCCCCCTCCAGCTGATACCGCCCGCCTCTCGGCGCGGCGGCGGATCGTGTCGCACGCCTCTCCCCCTCACGGCTCCGCGGCTGAGGGCACCCCCACCCCTCGCCGTCCCCCGCAAGCGGGAGGTACGCCCAACGCGGCCGGGGAGGCCCCCGTTTCGCCCCGACCCAACGTGTGTGACCATCGGCTCCCTACTGACAAGTAGTAACGGAGACCACAGGAATGTACCCGATGGCCATGCACGTGTGAACTGCATCTGCACAATTAACCCTTCGTCAACAGCGGGCAAACGTTACAGGTTTCGTCAGCTTTCCTCCCTGCCCGTAAATTCTCTTGCACCGGAACGGTTTTCATCGATATTTGCGGTTCCGTAACGGATCCGTAGCTCAGTCTTGAGCACCTTACCGGCGGGGTTGCGCGGCAACGCGTCCACGATCTCGAGGGCCTTGGGATGCTTGTAACGTGCCAGCCGCTCGGCCAGGAACTCCTGGAGCTCGTCGAGCAGCAGCTGGTCGCCCGCGACGGCCGCGACCGCGATCGGCACCTCGCCCCACTTCTCATGGGTGCGGCCGATGACCGCGACCTCGACGATGCTCGGATGGCTGGCCAGGACGTTCTCCACCTCGGCGCAGTAGATGTTCTCACCGCCGGAGATGATCATGTCCTTCTTGCGATCCACCACCCAGACGTAACCCTCCTCGTCCACCCGGACGAGGTCGCCGGAGTGGAACCACCCACCGGCGAAGGCCTCCGCGGTGGCCTCCGGGTTGTTCCAGTAGCCACTCATCAAAGTTGGTGCGCGATAGACGATTTCGCCGACCTCGCCGATCGGCACGTCGTTCATGTTCTCGTCGACGACGCGTGCGGCCACGGTCGGGATCACCTTGCCGACCGAGCCGCGTTTACGTATCGCGTCCTCGCCCAGCAGCATGCAGGTGACCGGCGACATCTCGGTCTGACCGAACGCGGCCAGGATCTGGGTGCCGGGGAACGTCGCCGACATCTCGCGCAGCAGCGCGTCGGGCGCCGGCGCGGCTCCCCAGGACATCACCCGCAGCCTCAGGTCGCGGGGCCGTGCCTGTTGCTCGGCGCAGACGGCCTGCCATTGCGCGGGCACCAGGAAGAGGCCGGTGACCTTCTCTTCGGCCAGCACGTCGAGCAGTTGCCCAGGCTCGAACGCGCCGAGCGGGTAGATCACCGTCGGGGTGCCCAGCAGCAGCCCGGTCAGCATGTTGCCGATGCCCGCGATGTGGAAGAACGGGACGCCGACGAAACCGACGTCGCTGTTGATGTCGGCGCCGTTGGTGTACAGGCCGGTCATCGTCTGCCCGGTCAGGTTCGTGTGGGTCAGCACGGCGCCCTTCGGGCGGCCCGTGGTGCCTGAGGTGTACATGATCAGTGCCGGCGAATCGTTCGGGATGTCGACGGGCTCATGCGCAGCCCCGTGCTCGTTGATCAGGTCTTCGTAGCCGAGGACGCTGTCGTCGCCCGCACCGCCGGCCACGATGATCGTGCCTACCAGCGGCTCGACGTCGCGCACCCCCGCGGCCACCGGGGCGAGCACCGATTCGGTGATCATCACCCGCGCTTCGCAGTCCTGGACCAGGAAGGCGATCTCGGCGGGAGTGAGCCGGAAGTTGAGCGGCACGGCGATGGCGCCGAGCATGTTGACCGCCAGCACCGACTCGACGAATTCGGTGCGGTTGAGCATCAACACCATGACCCGGTCGCCGAAGCCGACTCCCCGACGGCTCAACGCATCGGCCAGCGCCGCCACCCGCTGCCGCAGGTCCCCCCACGTCACGGTCCTGCCCAGGAACCGCAGCGCCGGGGCGCCCGGTTGCATCAGGGCGTGCCGTTCGAGCTGGGTCACCCAATTCTGCCGCCGGGACAGGTACGGCTGCTCCGTCCCCTGCGCCAGATGGCTCGCTAATTGCGCGGTCAACTCCGGCCTTTCCCTTCACTCGCGCACCGCTTGCGCCAGGTTGATATTTGATAAAACATGGTGTTGTCTGGGTCACATTATGGCCTGAAAGCCCTGCTGACAAGCCCCGACAATAGTTTCAAACCAACCTCCGTTAAGCCCCCGAAAGCCCTGGCAGCCCCCGTGAACGCACCGATATCCACGCGACTGAGGCGCCGACGGCCACTGCGCCGGGCACAGTTGTCCGACGAGGTCGCGGGTCACCTCCGGGCCGCGATCATGTCCGGTGCGCTGCGGCCGGGGACGTTCATCCGCCTCGATGAGACCGCGGCCGAGCTCGGCGTCAGCGTGACGCCCGTGCGCGAAGCGCTGCTGAAACTGCGCGGCGAGGGCATGGTGCAGCTGGAACCGCACCGCGGCCACGTCGTGCTTCCGCTGACCCGCCAGGACGTCGAGGACATCTTCTGGCTCCAGGCCACCATCGCCAAGGAGCTGGCCGCCGCGGCCACCGACCACATCAGCGACGCCGAGATCGACGAGCTCGAACGCATCAACGAGGCGCTCGCCGCGGCCGTCGGGTCCAGCGACGCCGAGACCATCGCGGGCATCGAGTTCGCATTCCATCGGGTCTTCAATCAGGCGAGCGGGCGGATCAAGCTGGCGTGGTTCCTGCTCAACGCCGCGCGGTACATGCCGGTGCTGGTGTACGCGGCCGATCAGCAATGGGGCACCGCCGCCGTCGACAACCACCGGCAGCTGATCGCCGCGCTGCGCCGGCGCGACGCCGCCGCGGTGATCGAGCACACCGTGTGGCAGTTCACCGACGCGGCGGCCAGGCTCACGGAAATCCGGGACCGCACGGGCATCTTCGACTAGCGGCGGTCGCAAGCGCGGCGAAGCCGGGCGCCGCGGGCCGGCGCGATAGATCCACCGCGGTCGCAAGCGCGGCGAAGCCGGGCGATGGGTCTATCGCCTTCAGGACGAGCCCGCGGCCAGCTGTTCGGCGCGCCGCTTCAGGCTTTCGGCGAGGTGGTCTAAGACGTTGCCGACGAGCTGCTTGACCATCGGCGCGGGAACCGGCATCGAGGTCTCGACGTCCAAGTCCACGGTCAGCAGGCTCGATGTGCCCATCTCCACCACGCTGAACAGCTGCTCCTGCTTGGTGAAGAGGTCGCCCTGCTGCAGGACGGTCTGAATCTGGTTCTCCGCCGGGTAGTAGACGGCCTGGATGAACACGCTCTGCATGCCTTGGTAGTCGGTGTCGAGCCGCAGCTGGCTGGGGCGCCCGTCGTCGTAGCGGGCGAGCACCCAGAGGCCCTTGATCTCCTCGTTCCACTGCGGGTAAGCCTCGAAGTCCGCGACGATCGCCATGATCGAGGCGGCGTCGGCGCTGACCTCGACGGTCTTGCTCATAACTGGCATTGGCGAAGCATAGCCGGGTGGGCGACGCGTCCCGGCGGTGCGGCCCGGGCGGCGATTTCTCGCGAAAGCCCCGGCGCCGCGGGCAATCTCGGGCCTATCGGTCCACGCGCGCCGTCGACAGCAGCGACCGGACGGGGTCGGGGATTTCGATCGGCTTGCGGCTGGTGCGATCGACGTAGACGTGCACCCAATGGCCCAGCGCGGTGATCGGCTGAGCCTGCCCGTCCAGCGCGGCCCGGAACACGCCGAGCCGGTAGGTGACGCTGCTGCGGCCCAGCCGGGTCACCGCCAGCCCCACCATGAGGCCCTCGGGGAAATGCAACTCGGAGAAGTACCGGCAGGCCGACTCGGCCACGATGCCGAGTGCGGGCGTGGTGAGCGGGTCCAGCCCGGTGCTGGTGTTGATCCAGGCGTTGATGGCGGTGTCGAACAACTGGTAATACACGGCGTTGTTCAGGTGGCCGAACATGTCGTTGTCGGCCCACCGCGTTCCGACCGGCCACAGCACCGGGAAGTCGTCGCTGGAGAGCCCATCCGGTGCCGGCGGCACCGCCGGAGCCGGCGGGACCGGGGGTTCCGAAGCCATGGTTGTATTCCAGCATGGTTCAGATTCGGGGGGCCGTGCTGGACCGGATCGGTCTGGCCCGCCCGTACGCCGAGTCCCGGCCGATCCGCGTCGTCGATCTCGACCTGGATCCGCCCGGCAGCGGTGAGGTGATGATCCGCGTCGAGGCGGCCGGCGTCTGCCATTCCGACCTGTCCGTGGTCGACGGCAACCGGGTGCGGCCGGTGCCCATGCTGCTCGGGCACGAGGCGGCCGGAATTGTCGAGCAGATCGGTGACGGAGTCTCGGATCTCGCGATCGGTCAGCGGGTGGTGCTGGTGTTCCTGCCGCGGTGCGGCCATTGCGCGGCCTGCGCGACCGGGGGCCTGACCCCGTGCGAGCCGGGCAGCGCGGCCAACGCCGCCGGGACGTTGCTGGGCGGTGACATCCGGCTCAACCAGGCCGGCCACCGCGTGTACCACCACCTCGGGGTGTCGGGCTTCGCGACGCACGCGGTGGTCAACCGGGCCAGCGTGGTGCCGGTGCCACCCGACGTGCCGCCCGAGGTCGCCGCCCTGCTGGGCTGCGCGGTGCTGACGGGCGGGGGCGCCGTGCTCAACGTCGGCGATCCACAGCCGGGGCAGACGGTCGCCGTCGTCGGCCTGGGCGGTGTCGGCATGGCGGCGGTGCTCACCGCGCTCAGCTACGACGGCGTGCGCGTGGTCGCCGTCGACCAACTGCCCGACAAGCTGGCCGGCGCGCGGGCGCGGGGCGCGCACGAGGCGTACACCCCCCAGCAGGCCGTCGACGCGGGCGTGAAAGCCGCGGTGGTCGTCGAGGCCGCCGGCCATCCCGCCGCCCTCGAGACGGCGATTGCCCTCACCGCTCAGGGCGGCCGGACGATCACCGTCGGGCTGCCGCCACCGGATGCACGAATCTCGCTGTCGCCGTTGGGTTTTGTTGCCGAAGGACGGTCGCTGATCGGCAGCTACCTGGGCTCGGCGGTGCCCAGTCGTGACATCCCCCGGTTCGTCGCGCTGTGGCAGTCGGGCCGGCTCCCGGTGGAGGCGCTGGTGTCCTCGTCGATCCGGTTGGATCAGATCAACGAGGCGATGGACAACCTCGCCGACGGCGCCGCCGTCCGGCAGCTCATCAGGTTCGACTAGCCGCTACCGCCCGCCATTTCCACCGGCGAGCGTGCGTGTCTGTGCGACGACACGCCGTTGACGGCGGCATTCTGCGCACGCTCACGCGCGACGGCGCCAGCCGCTACCGCGGGTGCAGGGGCGCGACGGGTTCCACCGCCGCTTCCGGCAGGCGGTGTTCTTCGATGTATTCCCAACGGATTTGGTAGCCCAGTCCGGGCGCCGACGGTATCTCGACGAAGCCGTCCGGTGCGAGGGGGTCGCACGGCGCCGTCAGGTACGGCGGCGCGGCGTCGTAGCGAGCCCCGGGCCCGAGCAGGCCGCGCTCGTAGTACTGGCAGACGTCGTCGCTGGTGGCGCCGAGGACCTGCAGGTTGCCGAAGCCGCTCATGTGCAACTCGCACCGCATGCCGACGGCCTCGCACATCCCGGCCAGTTTCATCACGCCGGTGATGCCGCCGCGCAGGACGTCGATGCGGCTGATGTCGGAGGCATGGCGCAGGATCCAGTCCGCGCGGGTGTAGATGCCGCCCTCGGCGATCTCGGGAGAGCAGATCGGGATGTCGAGTTCGTCGCCGAGCCGCCGGTAGGACTCGACCCGGTACTCCGGCATTGGGTGCTCGTACCAGTAGAAGCCCAGCCGCTCCAGCTCGCGCCCGACCCGCAGCGCGTCCTCGTAGGTGTGGTAGGTCCCCCAGGGGTCGAACATCAGTACCATCTCGTCGCCCACGGCGGCCCGAACCTCGCGACACACCCGAATGTCCCAGTCCACATACGACGGCCGTGGGAGCGCGAACTGACCTGTCGCCGGATTCCAGTAGTGGTAGGGGTGAATCTTGTAGGCGCCGTAGCCCTGGCGCTTGCAGTCGACGGCGTGTGCGGCGTATTCCTCGGGCGATCCGAGATTGTTGAAACTGCTGGCATACGCCCTGACCCGGTCCCGTGCGCCGCCCAGCAGTTTGCGCACCGGCAGGCCGGCGGCTCGGCCGGCCAGATCCCACAGTGCCAGATCGATTACGCTGCACACGTTTTCGGGAAGTTTCGCCGCCCACAGTTGGCGCCAGATCTCGGCCCGGTCGAACGGGTCCTGACCGGCGAGCAGCGGGCTCAGGAATTGGGTGATGATCGCCCGGTCCCCCGGCAGCAGGCCGTCCTGGTCCCCGTGGAAGTGGCCGCCGAAGTAGTAGCCCTCGATGCCCTCGTCGGTGATCACCTTGGTCACGGTCTGCACCACGCGGTAGTCGGTCATCAGCTGGCCGAACGAGATTCGGTCGACCCATGTCTCGAACGGCACGACCTCGAGGCCGGTGATCTTCATGGCAGCACATTCTGCCGACGGTCCGGGCGCTCAGAGTAGAGGCGAAGGTCCCGCACCGGTCTCGTGCAAGGCGCTGCCGAGGGCGTGCTCCTGAAGCGCGAACAGGCGCGCGGACGTCGGCGAATCGGGCAGCAGCGAGTCGAATCCGTGGCAGGTGCGGGCGAAGACGTGTAGTTCGGCCGACACCCCGGCCCGGAGCAGGCGCAGCGCATAGTCGACGGCCTCGTCGCGGAAGGGATCGATTTCCGCGCAGGTGATCAGCGCCGGGGGCAGGTCATCGAGCCGGGTCCGCCGCGCGGGCACGGCCGATTCCGGCACGGTCGTTGCGCCCAGGTAGTGGCCCCACATCAGGTCGGCGGCCTCACCGTCGAACGCCGGGCTGGCACGAAACTCCTTCTTGGACGGGGTGACTCGATCGTCCAGCACGGGCTGGTGCAGCAACTGGAAGACGACCGGCGGCACTGAGCCGTCGGCCGCCGCTTGTGCCAGGCACGCCGCCAGGGTGGCGCCGGCGCTGCTGCCGGCGACGGCGATCCGGGTGGGATCCAAACCGAGTTTGCCGGCGTCGGTCACGACCCACCTCAGCACGGCACCCGCGTCGGCGAGCGCGGCCGGGTAGGGGTGCTCGGGCGCCAGCCGGTAGTCGACCGACACCACCGTGCAGCGGCCGCGGCGGGCCAGTTCGACGCATTGGCGATGGTCGGTGTCCAGGTTTCCCAGCGCGAACCCGCCCGCGTGGCAGTAGACCACCACGGGTGCCGGTGAGGACCCACCGCGATAGATCCGCACCCGCACAGGGGGGTCGGCCGGCACCGTCTCTTCGCCGACCTGGACACCGCGCGCGTCGGTCTGTTCGGCGGCCGCGCGGCGGCGCTCGTTGAACGGGTCGCGGGTGAGTTCGATTGAGCGGAAGGAAAAGTCCGTGCGGGTGATCGCGAGGGCCCGCAGTTCGGGGTGAAGCCGGTCGACGCCGTCCGGTGCCGTCATCGGATCTGCACGCATTGGCCGCCGTCGACGACCAGTTCAGCGCCGGTGATGAACGACGCGTGCCCGGAGACCAGGAACGCGACCGCGTCGGCGACCTCGTGCGGTTCACCGATGCGCCCGAAGGCCGACGACGCGGCCAGTCGCAGCTGCGTGGCGTCATCGAGCATCGGGGTCGCGATCGGTCCGGGGAACACGGCGTTGACCCGGATGCCGAGGGGGGCCAGTTCGGCGGCGGCGTTCTGCGTCAGCCCGCGCAGCGCCCACTTCGCCGAGCCGTAGGCGGCGTGGTGGGGGAAGGGCCGGATGGCGCCGGTGCTGCAGATGTTGACGACGGCCGCACCACTCGCCGCCCGCAGGTGCTCCAGCGTCACGTGAATGCCCAGGAATGCACCGAAACAGTTGATCCGCCAAGAGCTTTCGAAGGCATCGGCGGTCTCGTCGGCCAGCGATGCGCGGTGCAGCGCCCCGGCGTTGTTGACCAGCGTGGACAGCGCGCCGAAGTGATCGATCACGGCACCCACGGCGGACCGCCATCGCGGCTCCGAGGTCACGTCGAGTTCGATCGCGATCACCCCGTCGTCGCCCAATTCGTGCACCAGGCCGCGCAACTCGTCGGCGCGGCGGTCGCACGCGGCCACCGAATAGCCCTCCGCGCGTAGCCGTTTGGCGATGGCCCAACCCTGGCCGCCGGCCGCGCCGGTCACCAGGGCGACGCGTTCGTTCATGACGGCGTGACCTCGGGGGTGTCGGACAGGCCACGGCCCGTGACGAACTGGCACCGCCGCCGCCGGAACCGCCACCGTCCGTCGGCGCGGACCAGTTCATCGTCGTACAGCGCCGGCCGCAGGTGCAGGTCGCCCGCCCGCACGAACAGGACCTGCGACCGGGCGCTGGCGGTATCGTCGTCGACGTCGACCCGGGAGACCCCCGTCAGGTGCAATCCGCGCGGTGT
>NZ_LZIX01000332.1:0-16412 GCF_001666955.1 Mycobacterium sp. E735
GGCTCATCGACCGCATGGGCCTGACGGCCGGTGACACATTGCTGGACTCCGGCGCAGGCGTCGGCGGGCCCGCCGCGTATGCCGCGCGCTCGCGTCCGGTGCGTCCGGTGCTCGTCGAACCGGAGACCGGTGCCTGCCGCGCGGCGAAGAAGTTGTTCGGATTCCCGGTGGTGTGCGCGGCGGGCGCCGCCCTGCCGGTGACTGACTCGAGCTTCGACGCCGCCTGGTCCCTGGGCGTGTTGTGCACGACGCCGGATCAGCTCGGGCTGCTCGACGAGTTGCGCCGCGTCGTGCGGCCCGGCGGGCCCATCGGGCTGCTGGTTTTCGTCGCGCACTCTGACGCGGCGAACGACACGACCGACGGCAACCACTTCCCGTCGCCCGCTCGCCTGCGTGAGCTGGTGACGCGCGCCGGCCTGCGCGTCGAGCACTCGCTGGGCACGTCGGACCTCCCGGCGATCGCCGACACGTGGAACGAGCGCATCGACGCCGTGGAAAACGCGCTGAGGGACCGCCACGGGCACACGGAGGCCTGGCAGCTGGCCGAACGGCAGAGCTCGAAGATCGGGCGGCTGCTCGGGGACGGGGCGCTGACGGGCGAGCTGTTGGTGCTGCGGCACGCGTGAGAGACCGCCTGGGCCCGGTTACCGCGCCCCTCGGAAGGCGGCGGTGATTTCGGCGACCCTCGGGTCGGCGCGCAGTTCCTCCAGCGTCTCCGGCAGGGGCAACCGCCAGTTCGGGTATTCGTCGATGGTGCCCGGCAGGTTGGGCTGCCGGGGTTCGGCCAGCACGTCGTAGGGCGAGATCAGTTTCAGCCGGCTCGGGGTCGCGGCGAGCAATCGGTGCATCGCGGTGATGATTGCCGGCTCGTCCGCGTCGGAGCCCGAAAGCAGCCCTTCGGACCGCAGCAGTTCCACCCACTCGGCTCGTTCCTTGTCGGCCACCGACTGCTCGCCCGGCACGTCGTCAAGCAGCCCGAGGTCCGCGCGGGCCCGCACGTGTTCACCGCGCAGGAAACCCGCCGCCGTGGGGAGGTCGTGGGTGGACAGGCTGGCGGCCGCCCGCGACGGCCACTGCGCAGGCGGCAGCAGCGGCTCGCCCGGAGCCGACTCGTCACGGGTGAACCACGACACCGCGCAGCCCAGCATCTCGTTGTCGGCCAGCGCCTGGGTCACCTCGGGTTCGACGGTGCCCAGATCCTCGCCGACGACGGCGGCTCCCGCGCGATGCGCCTCCAGCGCCAAGACCGCGAGCATCACGTCGGCGTCGTAGTGCACGTAGGTGCCGCGCTCCGGACCGTCCCCCGGCGGGATCCACCAGAGCCGCCACAACCCTGCGACATGGTCGATCCGCAGCCCGTCGGCATGGGCGAGCACTGCGCGCAGCATGTCCCGCAGCGCGGCGTAGCCGGTGGCGGCGAGGCGGTCCGGCCGCCACGGCGGAAGCCCCCAATCCTGCCCGCGCGGCGTGAAGTTGTCCGGCGGCGCGCCGATGCTCACCCCGGTGGCGAGCACGTCGGCCAGCGCCCACGCGTCGGCGCCGTTCGCGTCCACCCCGACCGGTAGGTCGTGCAGCACGCCGAGCGCCATGCCCGCGTCGCGTGCGGCGTCGCGCACGGTCGTCAGCTGCTCGTCGCAGCGTTGCTGCACCCACGCGTGGAAGGCCAGCCGGGGTGCCAGCTCCCGCCGGGCCGCCGCCACGCCGGGCCCGGCGACGTCATGCAGCGGTGCGGGCCAGCGGGTCCACCGGCCGCCGTGCCGCTCGGCCAGCGCGCAATACGTGGCCCAGTCGCGCAGACCGGTGCCGGCGGCCGACTGGTCCAGCGGGTTGGGCCGGCCGTCGGCGCGCCACAACAGTTCCAGCGCCGACCGCTTGGCCGCCCACACCAGGTCGTAGTCGACCCGCTCGGTGGTGGGCGAGACCCGCAACGCGTCGACCTCCGCGCGGGTTTCCGGGTCGGCCTGGCGGTAGGCGTCGAGATCCTCGATGCGCAGCGCCAGCGGGTTGGCGAATCGTCGGCTGGACGGGGTGTAGGGCGACGGCTGCACCGGGTGCGTCGGGCCGGGCGCGTGCAGCGGGTTGAGCAGCACCACGCCGGCCCCATGCTCGGCGGCGGTCCAATTCAGGAACTCGCGCAGGTCGCCCAGGTCGCCGATGCCCCAGGATCGCGCGGATCGCAACGCATACAGCTGCAACATCCAGCCCCAGGTGGCCGGCGTGGGAGGCACGCGGGGCGGGGCGGCCACCAGGGTGGCCTCCTGACCGTCGCGCAGCTCGATCCGATACCAGCCCGGGCTGAGGTCACCGGGCAGCTCGTCGCGCACTTCGGTCCGGACGCCGTCCTCGCTCACCAGGACGGCGGCGCCGGGCACGGCCCGGGGGCGCCCATCCAGCCGCACGGCGATCGTGGGTGGCAGCGCGCCGGCGCGGTCGCGCTCGGCGAGCCGGGCCAGCTCGCGTCGCCGCGCGGCTTCGCTCGAGGCGTCGACATCGAGGAGGCCGAGCACCCGGATCACGACGTCGGCGTCGACCTCCACCGGCTCTCGCCGCTCGTTTCGATAGGAGGTGGCCACCCCGTGAGCCGCGGCCACCCGCCGCAGGTCATCGGGAACCGGCTTGGGCTTCGCCATCAAGCCGCCGGCCCGGGTGCGGCGCCGGCGGCGGCGATGGGACGACGGAGGGGTAGCAGCACAACCTCTATATACCCAAGCGGTGGGTTCTCACACGGGCGGCCGAAACTCGTTCGCCGGCATGCGTTTTCGGCTAGTGCCCGGTCGCCTGAAAGATGACCCGCCGGGCGATCTGCACGGCGTGGTCGGCGAAGCGCTCGTAGAAGCGGCCCAACAGCGTGACATCCACCGCGGCGGCGACACCGTGCGTCCAGCACGGGTCCATCAGAGCCGTCAGCAATTGGTGGTGCAGTTCGTCCATCGCATCATCGTCGCGGCGGATCTGGGCCGCCCGGCGAGGATCCTGGGCCAGCAATACTTCTCGCGCGCCGACGGCCAGCTGCTCGGCGGCATCATCCATTTCGGCGATGTGGTGGCGCACATCGTCGGGCACGGCAATGCGGGGATGGCGCATGCGGGCGATGTCGGCCACGTGTACCGCGAGCCCGCCCATCCGTTGCGCGTCCGCGGCGATCCGGATGGCACTGACCACCGCCCGCAGGTCGGTCGCCACCGGGGCCTGCAAGGCCAGCAACGCGAATGCGGTCTCCTCGACGCCGGTGTTGACGGCGACGATGTCCGCCTGGCCGGCGATGACGCGTTCCGCCAGCACCAGGTCGGCCTTCAGCAGCGCCTCGGTAGCCAGCCCGATGGCTCCGCCGGCCATCGCGCACATCGCGGCGAGCTGTTCGCTGAGGGTTCCCAATCGATGGTGAAAAGCGCTCCTCATCCCTTAGAGATAGGCCGGGAAACGCAAAATAAACGTCGTTGGCCGCTCGGTGGGAGTGGTCGCGTGGAGGGTTCGCCCGCAACGCGTTTCGCGGCCTTCGGCTACCGGACGCCCTCGGCCAGCTCGCGCGCCTCCTGCTCGGTTTCCACGGCGGGCCCGGACCCCGGCAGCGGCTTCCCGGCGACCTCGGGCGTGAACAGCAGCGTGACCGCGCCCACCAGGCCGCCGAAGATCAGCATGTAGGCGGGCGCCATGACGTTGCCGGTGCCCGAGACCAACGCCTGGGCGATCAGCGGCGTAGTGCCGCCGACCGCGGATATGGAGATGTTGTACGAGATCGCCAGCGCCCCGTAGCGGACGTTCGTGGGGAACAGCGCCGGCAGCATGGCCGGCGCGGTGCTGTCGAAGCACAGTTCCATCAACCCGATCAGCAGCACACCCATGAAGATCACCGGGTAGATCCCGCCGAAGCGGATGAGCAGGAACGCGGGGATCGAACCGACGACCAGCAGTGCGCAGCCGGTCCACATGATCGGCTTGACGCCGATGCGGTCGGACAGGCTGGCGACCAGCACCACCGTGACCATCAGGATCGCCAACGTCACCACGATCATCACCAGCCCGGCGGTGTGGCCGGCGCGCACGAACAGCTTGAGGTAGGTCGGCAGGTAACCGGTCAGCATGAAATCGGCGACCTGGGAGGTGAGCACCAGGGCGGCGCAGATCAGCAGCCCCCGCCACTGGTCCACAACCGTGCGCCGGAATTGCTGCCGGCGCCCGCCCGACTGCTGCGCGCCCTCCGTCGCGCTCTGATAGGCGGACGACTCCTTGAGCCGAAGCCGCAGAATCAGGGCGAACAGACCGAAGGGCGCGCCCAGTAACAGCGGGATCCGCCAGCCGTAGGTCAGCATGGCTTCGTCCGGCAGCCAGGTTTGTAAGGCCGTGACGAGCATCCCGGCCAGCACGAACCCGACCAGGTTGCCCATCGGCAAGAATCCGACCATCCTGCCGCGTTTGTGGTCCGGCGCCTGCTCGACCAGGTACGTCATCGCGCCGACGAACTCACCGCCGGTCGACAGCCCCTGGAAGATCCGCGCGATGACGAGCAGGATCGGCGCCCAGATGCCGATGGCGCTGTAGCCGGGCAGCAGGCCGGTCACGGTCGTGCTGATCGTCATCATCAGGATCGTGATGACCAGGACCCGATGCCGTCCGATGCGGTCGCCGAGGGGCCCGAAGATGAAGCCACCGAGAGGCCGCACCACGAACGCGGCGGCCAGCGTGCCGAAGGTCGCGATCAGGTGGACGCCGCTGACGCTCTTACCGGGGTAGAACACCTGGGCGAGGGTGGTGGCGATGTAGCCGTAGACCCCGAAGTCGTACCACTCCATGAAGTTGCCGATGGCGGTGCCCATGATGGTCTGGCGCATGGCCGGGTCGGCGACCCGGATCTCGTTGCGTGCCCATTTCCGGCGGCGGCGTCGCGCATTCATCGACGGATTGCGTACCCAGAAGTCCCGAGGGCCGAACAAGTTGCGCTCCCATCCGGCTCGTCGTCTTCATCGGCCGGTGGCCGATCGTAGCGACCGGGCCAGCCCGAGAAGAACTCATTGACCTTTCAGGCTGCCGATGCGAAGCGAATAATCCCGGGGCTTCGACCGGTCCTCCGACCGGGTGGCCGCCTCGATATCGTCGACGTAGCGCTGCGGGTCCCGGTCGACGATCGGCAAACCCTCGGTGGTGGGGTGTTCGGCCATGAAGTCGCTGTATTGCCGGCCCAGCGCTTCCCGCAGGCCGATGGGAGCCCTGCGACGGAAATCCGACAGCCCCTCTCGCTCCTCTTCGCCCATGTGGTCGTCGTTGGCCTCGCGCGTGCGGCCGACCGCCGCCCACCATTCGTCGGTGCCCACCTCTGCGGCGTTGGCGTCGCGCACCCCGTCGCGGATGTCGTTGTGATCACCGATGGCGTCGAGCGTCTCACCCTCGGCGTCGTCGCCGACCCGCGTCAGAAGTTGCGGGTAGAAGATCTTCTCCTCGATGTAGGCGTGCACGTCCAGCTTGTCGGCGAGGGGCCGCCACACCCGGGCAAGGGCGGTTTCGTCGACCGGCGTCTGAGCCTGCAGGTAGTCCAGCCTGGCGAACTGTTCGCGGAACCACTCGTGGTCGGCGAGGATCAACATGGTGATGTCAGCCATCGCGACGCCCCACCTCCCTCCCGCTACGGTTCGCGCCATGGTGTCCCATCGCGGCGCAGCCAGTCAACCGGCCGGGCAACGTCGAGAAGGGCCTCGTAGACCGTGCGGATACACTGGGTCGTCAGCATGTCGATCGACCGCGATCGCGTGCGAGAAAAAATCCACCACAGTCAGAGGTTGTTTGTGCCCGAGAACCGCAGCGAGCCCGTGAGCCTAGAGCCGCATTTCGACGACGTTCAGGCGCACTACGACCTGTCCGACGACTTCTTCGCGCTGTTCCTGGACCCCACGCGGACCTACAGCTGCGCCTATTTCCAGCGCGACGACATGACCCTCGAAGAAGCTCAGCTCGCCAAGGTCGACCTGTCGCTGGGCAAGCTCGGGCTGCAACCGGGCCAGACCCTGCTCGACATCGGCTGCGGCTGGGGCACCACCATCATCCGGGCCCTCGAGCAGTACGACGTCAACGTCGTCGGCCTCACCCTGAGCCGCAACCAGCAGGCGCACGTGCAGCAGCGCCTCGACGAGCACCCCAGCGCGCGGAGCAAGCGGGTGTTGCTACAGGGCTGGGAGCAGTTCGACGAGAAGGTGGACCGCATCGTTTCCATCGGCGCCTTCGAGCACTTCGGGCGCGACCGCTATCCCGACTTCTTCAAGATGGCCTACGAGGCGTTGCCCGCCGACGGCGTGATGATGCTGCACACCATCATCCAGCCCAGCCGCGAGGAATTCGAAGAGCGTGGGCTGCCCATCACCATGACGAAACTGCGGTTCATGAAATTCATCATGGACGAGATCTTCCCGGGCGGAGACCTGCCCGCGGCCAAGACGGTCGAAGAGCACGCGACCCGCGCCGGCTTCGGTCTCAAGCTCTACCAGCCGCTGCGCCTGCATTACGCGCGCACCCTCGACACCTGGGCGGCCGCCCTCGAGTCGCGCCGCGAAGAGGCCATCGCGATTCAGTCCCAAGAGGTCTACGACCGGTACATGAAGTACCTGACCGGTTGCGCCGACCTGTTCCGCGAGGGCTACACCGACGTCGCGCAGTTCACCCTCGTCAAGGGCTGAGGAACCGGGCCCCGATTCGGGCGCACCATAGCTGAACCCCGGGCCGGTTTATCCGTGCAGCGCCCGGGGTAAAACCACGAGCAACAACCTGCATCGGTACGCGTCGGCCTTCGTCGGCGCGAAACCGCAGGGAAGGATTGATCGTGAGTGCCAAGCATCGGATGAGCGCGACGGCGCAGCAAAGACCGCCGGCGGATCGAACGCCGCGCCGGCGGTCGGGCATCGCGGCGGTGTGCGACGTGCTTTCCGCCTCGATGTTGTGCGCGGCGGCGTGTGCGGCCCTGGTGCTCAACGCTCCGCACGGCGAGAAGCGAATGATCGAGGCGAGCCAGGAGCCGCCGTCCGCCGCTTCGCGCCCGGTGCGGCAGGAGGGCACCGTGGTCGCGGTGTCGGCGGGCTCGGTCACCGCCAGAAGCGCCGACGGCTACACGCAGACCTATCTCGTGACGCCCAACACCACGCTCATCGGTCGCGGTGGCCAACCGGCAGCTGCCGCTTCACATTTCACGGTCAATGACCACGTGGTCATCGTCGGAACCATCCAGGACGGCACCGCCATGGCCACCGCGGTGGCCGACCACGGCGCGGGACACGGGGACGGGCCGCCGATGGACTACCTTGACGGGCAGGTCATTCCGGCCGGGCGCAGCTGATCCACCCCCGCCGACATCCCCGGCTTTGGTCAACGACCTTGCGGCGCAGGGCCTCTGTCGTTCAGTCCGCGCCGCCGCTTCTCGCCTTCTCCCGGCGCCGTCCCGGGCCTACGCTGTATGCCATCCAGCCAGAGGAGGCGCCGTGAGCGAGCACGAAGTCAAAATGATCATCCTGTCGACTGACGACCTGGACGAGTCGATCCGGTTCTACAGCGAGACGCTCGGCATGGCGCTGAAGTTCCGCGATGGGGCGCACTTCGCCGCCCTCGACGGCGGCCCCGTCACGCTGGCGCTGGCGACCGCCGTGGACCACCCGATACCGGGTCAGGTCGTCGTCGGCATCAAGACCGCCGACGTCGACGCCGCGGCGAAGGCGGTGGAGGCCAGCGGCGGCGGCATCGTCAAAGGGCCGTACGACGACGCGCATGAACGCCGTGCCGTGGTCTATGACAACAAGGGCAACGGCCTGGTGTTCTACATGCCGCTTGGCCGCTGACCGGCGTTACTTGCCGTTGCGCTCGCGGTGCTTGCACCCGGGCCAACAGCAGGGCCTGCGCTTGCCCTCTTCCAGCTCCTCCTGTGTCCGGCGAATGCGGCGCTGCCGGGTGGCTTCCTGCTTGGCGTCCTCGACCCAGCAGATGAATTCGTTGCGGGCCAAGGGCGTGATGTCGTTCCACGCGGCGAGCGCGGTGGCATTGCCGATCAGCGACTCGCGCAGGTCGGCCGGAAGCTTGTGCACCACTCCGCCGGGTATCCGCTCACTGCTCATGGGGCCACAGTAGCTGTCCGCGCAGTAGACGATCGGCTGTGGTCGCGCGCCGCGGCTAAGAAGTCAAATGCGCGCTGTCGTCGTGCAATTCGTCGCGGCGCAATCCCATCGGCGTGCGGGCGGGCACATCACCGCCGGCGACCACCGTGCGGGTGACCGGCGTGAGCGCCCGGAACAGCGTCTCCACCTCGTCGTCGTCGAGCGCGTCGAGCGCGGACAGGGAAAGCGCATCGGTGGACCGTTCGATGTGGTCCTTCAGTTCCCGGCCGGCCGCGGTCAGCGAGCCCTCATCGTCGAGCAGCCCCCGTTCGGCCAGCCGTTGCTCGTGGTGTCGCCACGCGGCCTCGTCGTAGTCGCGGGTGCGCGCGATGTACTCGCGCGGGACACCGCCGGCCGCGGCGTGCAACACGTTGGACTCCCGGCCCGAGATGCCCGCGGCGGCCAGCACCGCCACATGTCCGTCGCCCCGGTGCTCGCGCAGCAGCGTCGTCGCGTGCCAGAGCGCGGCCAGCGGATCGTCCGGCCACGGCAACGCCAGGTTGGCGGCGAACAACGGTCGTGCATCCAGCGGGGCCCGCCTGGCCGCCTTGCCCGCCAATTCCGCTGCGGCACGGATGTTTTCGCTGTCGCCCAGCCCGTAGCGGCGCAACGCCGCGACGGCCGATTCCTGCCGGGCCCGCAACGCCGCGTCCGGCCCGGCGACCTCCCAGGCCGCCGGCAGCGCCTTGGCGATCCGTTCGGGGGCGAAGTTGTAGAAGATCGCGGTGACCACCTGCCGGGGCACCGGGCCCAGCGGCGCCGAGCGCGCGGCGAAGTAGCCCATCCAGAATCCGCGGTAGCCCAGCCCGTCCAGCGCCGCCCGCGCCTCCGGCGCGAAATACGTCACCGCATGCACCGGTTCGAAGCGGTCGAAGAAGCGCCGCGCCAGCAGGGGTTTCCGTTGCATGATGGCAGTTAACCACCCCAATGGTTGCCGGTGCTCAAAGCCTCAGCAGCCGCTCGGCATTGAGGTGGGCGATCTTCTCCCGGTCGCCCCGGTTGATCGGCATCCTGTCGAGGAACTGGCGGCACGCCTTGATGTTGCCGTAGGGATAGTCGGCGGTGAAGACCACGCGGTCGATGCCGATCACATTGACCATCGCCAGATAGGCGTTGAAGGACAGGCTCCAACTGGGATCCGCGGCGCCGGGCTCCTGACTGAAGAAATCGCCGGCGAGGATGCCACCGTAGAAGTTCTCCCGCAGGTACTCCTTGACGGTGCGTTTGAGACCCGTCGCCTCGACCGGAAACGA
The DNA here is from genome assembly GCF_001666955.1 of Mycobacterium sp. E735. NCBI lineage: Bacteria > Bacillati > Actinomycetota > Actinomycetes > Mycobacteriales > Mycobacteriaceae > Mycobacterium > Mycobacterium sp. E735. The sequence continues at coordinate 9,377 of NZ_LZIX01000332.1, forward strand.
GTAGTCGGTCCGCCAGCCCATCCAGCTGAGCGCCTCGAAGTGGTGACCCACGATGATCTGTAGCTGCGGGAACCGGTCGAACACCCCACCCAGGATCAGCCGGAGGCAGTGCACCCCGGTGTCGATATGCCAGCCGACCCCGGCCGCCGCCAACCGAGCCGACACCTTCGGGTCAAAGCCGCCGTAATAGGTGTCGATGATCGACTGCGGCGGGATGGTCGGGTGCAAAAAGATTGGCACGCCCAGGGTTTCGGCGGATTCGAAGACCGGCCAGAAGAACGTGTCGTCCAGGTAGCGCCCGTTGACGTGTCCGTTGATCAGGGCGCCCACGAAGCCGTGATCGCGGACGGTGCGCTCGAGCTCGGCGGCCGCCGCCGAGGGGTCGCGCATCGGGAGGGTGGCGAAGCCGCGGAACCGGTCGGGATGCCGCCCGACCGCGGCGACCACCGCGTCGTTCGCCCGCCGGGCCAGCTCGATCGCCGAATCGGGGTCCAGAGTCTCGGGTCCCGGGACGGAGTGCGAAAGGATCTGCATGTCGATGCCCGCGGCGTCCATCGCGGCGATCCGCCCCTCGCCCACGTCGGTGATCCCCGGCGGCCATTCGCCTTCCGTTCCGGGAGAACCGCAGCCCGCGTGCCTCAGCATTTCGGTCGCCGAGTCGGCCCCTTGATTGCGGTGTTCTTCGGCTATGGCCGGAAACCTGTAGTGCTCCTCGATACCGATGACCTTCATCCGTCTCCTCCCGTACATGCACACCCACGAGCGCGGGGCGCCGGGCGTTCACCGGAGTACCCGGGACGCGCCGGGACCGGCCCCGCATAGTCTCGAACCCGTGACCATCCCGTATGACGAGGCTCTGCGCGAGCGGATCAGCGGCAATCTCGCGCGCCACGACCGCCGCGAGGTGACCGACCCAACCAAACGGCACGCGGCGGTCGCCGTGGTGTTGGTGGACTCCACCCTCGGCGAGGACCGGGTGGATCCGGCGCCGGTGGACGAATGGAACGGTGACCGCCCGATGCCGGAGCCCGGCCTTGACGGCCGGATGGTCGGCGTCTCGGGCGGCGCGGCGTTCTTGTTGTGCCGGAGGGCATCTCGACTCACCTCACACGCCGCGCAATGGGCGCTGCCCGGTGGCAGGCTCGACCCGGGCGAGACCGCCGTCGACGCGGCCCTGCGGGAATTGCGCGAGGAGGTCGGCATCGCCGTGACCAGTTCGACCGTGTTGGGCCTCCTCGACGACTATCCGACGCGGTCCGGGTACGTCATCACCCCGGTCGTGATCTGGGGCGGCGGCCGCCTCGATCCCCGCCCGGCGCCCGACGAGGTGGTGGCGGTGTACCGGGTGGGGCTGCATCAATTGCAGCGCGACGACTCGCCGCGATTCATCACCATCCCGGAGAGCCCGCGCCCGGTCGTGCAGATTCCTCTGGGCAACGACCTGATTCACGCGCCGACCGGCGCCGTGCTGCTGCAGTTGAGGTGGCTGTGTCTGGAAGGCCGACCGGACGCGGTCGACGGGCTGGAGCAACCGGTCTTCGCCTGGAGGTAGCGATCGATGGCAGGCGCCGCGGTGTGAGCGGCGGCTGTCACGCGACGGACGCTCGGTGTTCGCCTTCCGGTCACCGGCGGGCGTATTGACTCTGCAAGCCTGGACCGACGCTCCGGGACTCAGGAGTCGCCGTGCTCCCAGAAAGGGCGGCCATGACAGAACACTTGCGCGCATACAACAGCCTTTGGCAGGTGCGCAGCGACTCGTGGTGCCGGTTGGAAGAAGCCGCGGACCGGCTGACGCGGCCGACCACCACCGGCACGCTGAGGGACAAATGGGCGGGCGCCTGCCAGGAGTTGCTGACGCGCCTGAGCACGCTGGAGCCCTACTGGGCCTACCCCGGCGCGCCGCAGTTCGCGCGCATACAAAGGCTTTTCGCCGCCGGCAGCTACGACAAGTTCGCGCAGGCGGTCGCGCAGGTCAACCGGGCGCTGACCACCGAGTCCTACCGCTCAGGGGACGTGGACAACGCCGGTGCCGACGAACTCGACATGTTCCCGTCCGATCCGCGGCAACTCATCGAGCATCAGCCGGCGTCGCAGCGCGACCGTCCCTACTTCGAGGTGCTGGTCGTCGAGAAGATGACCGAGGACCAGGAACGCGCCCTGCGCAACGAGGTCCGCAAATGGCGGCGCCCCGACGACGAATTCGTCTACGAACTGGTGGTGGTCGCCAGCGGGGACGAGGCCCTCATCGCGGCGCGGCTCAACGTCAACCTGCAGGCGGTGGTGATCCGCCGGCGCTTCTCGCACCAATCGACGCGGGACCTGTCGGCGCTGTCGGAGTTCGTCGACACGGCCGTATCCGACGAGCTGAACGACCACCAGACTCCCGAGGAACGCGCGCAGATCCTGGCGACATCGCTGGCCGAACTGCGGCCGGAGCTCGACCTGTACCTGATGACCGAGATCGAGGTCGAAGACATCGCCGGTCGGCTGGGCCAGTACTTCCGCAGGGTGTTCCACGCGCGCGAGGGCATGCTCGAGCTGCACCTGTCGATCTTGCAGGGCGTCGCGGCGCGTTACCGCACACCGTTCTTCAGCGCGCTCAAGCAGTACAGCCACCGGCCCACCGGTGTCTTTCACGCGCTGCCGATTTCGCAGGGCAAATCGATCGTCAACTCCCACTGGATCAGGGACATGGTGGGGTTCTACGGCCTCGACGTGTTCATGGCCGAGACGTCGGCGACGTGCGGGGGCCTCGACTCACTGCTGGAACCGACCGGGCCGCTGCGAGAAGCGCAACAACTCGCCGCGCAGGCCTACGGATCGCGGCACACGTACTTCGTCACCAACGGGACCTCGACGGCCAACAAGATTGTCACGCAGGCGCTGGTGGCGCCCGGCGACATCGTGCTGCTGGACCGCAACTGCCATCAATCGCACCACTACGGGATGATGCTCGCCGGTGCGAACGTGGTGTATCTGGAGGCGTATCCGCTCAACGAGTATTCGATGTACGGGGCGGTCCCCCTGCGGGAGATCAAGTCAAAGCTGTTGGCGCTCAAAAGGGCCGGCAAGCTCGACCGCGTGAAGATGATGTCGCTGACGAACTGCACCTTCGACGGGATCGTCTACGACGTCGAGCGTGTCATGGAGGAGTGCCTGGCCATCAAACCCGACCTGGTATTCCTCTGGGACGAGGCCTGGTTCGCCTTCGCGCGGTTCCACCCGGTCTACCGGACGCGCACCGCGATGGCCGCGGCACGGACCATGCGCGCGCGGCTGCAGGACCCCGGCTATCGGCGTCGCTACGAGGAATATCTCTCGGCCGGTGGCAACGAAACACCCAGCGACGACGAGCTTTTGGACCGTCGCTTGCTGCCCGACCCCGCCCGGGCCCGGGTGCGGGTGTACGCCACGCAGTCGACGCACAAGACGTTGACCGCGCTGAGGCAGGGATCGATGATCCACGTTTTCGATCAGGATTTCGACCAGAAGGTCGCCGAGCCGTTCCACGAGGCATACATGGCCCACACGTCGACCTCCCCCAACTACCAGATTCTCGCGTCGCTGGACCTGGGGCGCCGGCAGGTCGCGCTGGAGGGAGTCGAGCTGGTGCAACGGCAGATCGAGAACGCGATGCAGTTGCGCGACGCGATCGACAACCATCCGTTGCTCAGCAAGTACATGCGCTGCCTGCGCACGTCGGATCTGATCCCGGAGCCGTTCCGGCCGTCGGCTATCGCCCAGCCGCTGCGCTCGGGCCTGCGCAACATGATGGCGGCGTGGGGCCAGGACGAGTTCGTGCTCGACCCGTCGCGGATCACGTTGTTCATCGGGCCCACCGGCTACGACGGCGACACCTTCAAACGCCAGCAGTTGATGGACCGCTACGGAATCCAGATCAACAAGACGTCGCGCAACAGCGTCCTGTTCATGACCAACATCGGCACCACGCGCAGTTCGGTCGCCTTCCTGGTGGAGGTTCTGGTCAACATCGCCACCGAACTCGACCAGAACATCTCCGAGATGAGCCTCGGCGAGCGAGAGCACTTCGACCGCGCGGTCTACCGGCTCACCGAAATGTCCTTGCCACTGCCCGATTTCAGCGGATTCCACCCCGCCTTCCTGGATCACAGCGGCGCCGAGCCGACGCCCGAGGGGGACGTCCGCCGCGGGTTCTACCTCTCCTACGACGACACCAACTGTGAGTACCTCACCGGCGACCAGATCGATGAACGGCTCGACGCGGGCATTGACGTCGTGTCGGCGACGTACGTGACGCCCTACCCGCCGGGCTTTCCGGTCCTGGTGCCCGGGCAGCTGTTCAGTCGCGGCATCCTGCAGTTCATGCGCGACCTCGACACGCCCGAAATTCACGGCTACTTACCAAATTTCGGCTACCGCGTGTACACCGGTAAAGCCATCGAAATGGCTGGCCGGCCGGCCGGCCTGCCGTCCAACGGCCACCGCGCCGTCGGCGCCCCAGACGGGGCGAAGCAGACGCCGAAGAAGCCGGGCAAGCGTGCCCGGCTCAGCGGCGAGGGGAGCGTTCCCGAGGTCGGTCAGGATGAGCTGCTCGGCCAGCAGCAGCCCGGCGACGCGGTGAGCTCGGGTTCTGCTTAGGCCGCGCGGCCATGCGGTGGTCGATGACGTCCAGCGCGCGCTCGGCCCATCGAACGTTCTCTTCCTCGAACGCGATCCCACGCAGCAGCGTCAAATAGGGGCCGATCCGCTCGGCATGGGCCAAAAACTCCCCCTCGGCGTGTCCGTCGAGTATGCGCGCCCGCAAGCGTTCGTAGCGTTGCAGTTTGGCCGTCGCCCACTGCAGGCGCTCGACGATGAACTCCCGCACGGCGGGTGCGTCCCCGGCGTCCGCGGCCTGGACCTTGATGAGCAGTTCGTCGCGAATCGCCGAGGGCTTGGGCGCCCTCGCGGTGAACTCCCGGATCGCGTCGTGGCCGGCCTCGGTCAGCGAGAACAGCCGCTTGTTTGGCCGGCGCTCCTGCTGCACGACGCGCGCCCGGATGAGGCCCTGCTCGGCAAGGCGGTCGAGTTCGCGGTACAGCTGCTGGGGGGTGGCCATCCAGAAATTCGCCACCGAGGCGTCGAAGTCCTTGGCGAGGTCGTATCCGGACGACTCGCCCTCGAGGAGGGCCGCCAGGACAGCGTCACGCAGCGACATCGAAGAAGAGTACAACGATACGAATAATCAACAAAGTGATTAATCGCACTATGGACACGGGCCGACGGACCGCATAGCGTCAACGGCACTTCCCAACCAATCCAAGCCGAGGTGTCGGATGCATCCCTTCCGCAAAGCCGTCGAGGACCGCGACGAGAGCGGCATCCACGCGCTGCTGGCCGACGACGTCGTGTTCACCAGCCCGGTCGCGTTCAAGCCCTATGTCGGCAAGCCGATCACCGCGGCCATCCTGAGCGGCGTGTTGCGCATCTTCGAGGACTTCCGTTACATCCGGGAGATCCACGACGACGACGGCCGAGACCACGCCCTCGTGTTCGAGACTGGAATCGCCGGGACGCCCGGGGTCAAGATCACCGGCTGCGACTTCCTGCACTTCAACGACGACGGCCTGATCGACGACTTCATGGTGATGGTGCGGCCGCTCTCAGGCGCGAAGGCGTTGTCCGAGGCGATGGGCGCCCAGTTCGAGCGGATCCAGCAGGAGGCGCTCCAACTGGCCGACACGTTCACCACCGCGTAGGGGCGAGCGACCATGCGAATCGGATTAGGCATCAACTATGCGGGCGGCTTCAAGGACGTGGCCGCCGAAGTGGCCGACCTCGAGCGTGCCGGACTCGACATCGTCTTTGTCCCCGAGGCCTATTCGTTCGACGCGGTGAGCGCGCTCGGTTACCTGGCCGCCAGCACCGAACGGGTCGGCCTGGCCTCGGGGATCCTGCAGCTCTACACCCGAACGCCCACGCTCACCGCGATGACCGCCGCCGGGCTCGACTACGTCTCCGATGGCCGGTTCACCCTTGGGCTGGGGGCTTCCGGTCCGCAGGTCATCGAGGGCTTTCACGGGGTGCCCTACGACGCGCCGATCGGCCGGACCCGCGAAGTGATCGACATCTGCAGGCAGGTCTGGCGGCGCGAACCCGTCAAGCACCAGGGCAAGTACTACACGATCCCGCTTCCCGCCGGGCAGGGCACCGGGCTCGGAAAGCCGCTCAAGCTGATCAACAAGCCGGTGCGAGAACGCATTCCGATATTGGTCGCGGCGCTTGGCCCCAAGAATGTCGAGCTCGCGGCCGAGATCGCCGAGGGCTGGCAGCCGATCTTCTACCTGCCCGAGAAGGCGCAGGAGGTGTGGGGCGAGGCGCTGGCCGCCGGCCGCGCCAAGCGGGACGCCGAGCTGGGTGAGTTGGACATCTACGCCGGCCCGGTCCTCGCCATCGGTGAAAACGTGGAGTCGCTAAGGGAATTCGTGAAACCCCATCTCGCCCTCTACATCGGCGGCATGGGCGCCAAGGGCAAGAACTTCTACCACGCCCTGGCGACGAAGTACGGCTACGGCCCGCAGGCGGACCGGATCCAAGAGCTCTACCTGGCCGGCGACAAGGACGGCGCCGCCAAGGTCGTGCCCGACGAGCTGGTCCGGGACGTGAACCTGATCGGCAGTCGCGAGTTCGTCAAGGATCGACTGGCCGCGTTCCGCGAAGCGGGGGTCACCACGCTCAACGTGGCGCCCATCGCGTCCACCCCGGGCGAGCGGGTCAAGCTGATCGAGACGCTGCGCGAATTGCTCTGAGCGCGGGCGATTTCAGGCCTGTCGGTGGGCGTCGCGCCGCAATCGCACCGCCCGACTCGCGGCGGCCAGCAACGCCAGCGCGGCCATCACCGCGAGAACGGTCGCCGACACCGCCGACCCGACCGTCGCCAAAATGAGCGGCAGCCCGAAACCGATGTAGGTCACCACGTAGAACGCGCCGACCAGCGCGCCGCGCAAGCGTTTCGGCGCCGCGGCCTCCAGATCGATCAACCCCTCACGCAAGCACAGGCCGGAGGCGCATCCCA
>NZ_LZIX01000333.1:0-575 GCF_001666955.1 Mycobacterium sp. E735
CGCCCGATTACCGATCACCTCAAGACGCGCACGCTCGGCCTCATCCAGCACCTCGATCGACGAGATACGCCGCGCGGGGTCGGCCGTGACGGCCACCAGCACCCGCCTGAACTGCTCGATCAGCCTCTCGACGCTGCCGATGTCGAACACGTCGGTGCGGAACTCCACCGCCCCCCCGATGCCGGCGGGCTGCCCGTCCTCGGTCCAGCGCTCGGCCAGCGAGAACACCAGATCCATTCGGGCGACCTGGGTGTCGACGGGCTCCGGCGTGACCCGCACGTCTCCCAGCGCCAGCCCGGCGGCCGGACCGTCATGCTGCCAGGGCAGGTTCTGCCAGGCCAAGACGACTTGGATCAGGGGGTGGTGGGTCAGGCTGCGGGTGGGGTGCAGCCGTTCGACGAGGACTTCGAAGGGCACATCCTGGTGCTCATAGGCGGCCAGGCTGCGCTGTCGTACCTGGGCCAACACCTCAGCCACGGTCGGATTTCCACCCAGGTTGGTGCGCAACACCAGCGTGTTGACGAAAAATCCGACCAACTCATCAAGCGCGGGATCACGGCGCCCGGCGATCGGAA
>NZ_LZIX01000334.1:0-15113 GCF_001666955.1 Mycobacterium sp. E735
GGTCCAGGTGGCGTTGAGCTGAGGGCCGGTGTCGGTGTCGATGGTGGCGGCGTTGAGCTCGGCCGTGTGCGACAGCGGCATCGGCGCCGTGCTGGCCACGGCTATGGCCGACAAGCCGTCCTCGCTGATCAGCCAAAGCTCATCGATGGCCCCGGGCGCGGTCGCACTGAGCCGTCCTAGGTAGTTGAATCCGATGGTGGGGTCGGGTGCGGTTAGGGCGGTGTCCGGGTTGAGGTAGCGCAGCAGTCCGTAGGTCAGGGGGTGGGGCGCGGCGCGCAGTTGTTCCTTGGCGCCCTTGACGATCGGGCCCAGTGCGGGGTCGCCCGCTGCTATATGGTCCCAGCGCAGCCCACCGACGTTCAGTGCGACGGGGTATTTGGTGGTGAACCAGCCCACGGTGCGTGACAGATCCACCGCGTCGGCCAGGTCGTCGTGGCGGCCGTGGCCTTCGACGTCAATGCCCACGGTTTGGCCGGTGGAGCCGAGGAATTCGGTCCAGGCCAGCGCGTAGGCGATCAGCAGGATGTCGTGAATGCCGGTGTGGAAGGCCGCGGGGACGTCGGAGAGCAACACCCGGGTGGTCTCGGTGTCCAGGGTGGCGGTGAGGTGCCCGGCGCTGGCGTAGGTGTCGCCGGGCTGCGGCGGGGGCAGCGCGGCCGCGGTCGCCGCGACGTGGTTCCAGGTGTCGGCCTGTGCGATGACCGCCGCGGTGTGGGCGTGCTCGTCCAGAAACGCGGCCCACCGCTGGAATGAGGTGCCGATTTGGGGCAGGGCGATCGGCTGGCCGTGGTGGTGCTGGGCCCACGCGATGTTGGTGTCCTCCAACAGGATCCGCCATGACACCGCATCGACGGCCAGATGGTGAACGATCAGCACCAGCTGGCCGGTAGTGGAGACCCACAACGCGCTGAGCATCACGCCACCGCCGGGGTCGAGCCGGGACCTCGCCTGGGCGAGGACATCATCGGTCAGCGCGTCGACGGTGTGCAGGCACTGAGCGCCGTCGACCGCCCCGGGTCCGGGAACGGTCAGCGACCGCCCGCTCGTATCGGCCCGCGCCCGCAGCATCGGGTGGCGGTCGAGCAGTGCTTGCAGGATGACGAGCGCGTCGTCGTGGGTCGCTTCGGTCGGTGCCTGCAGCACCATGGATTGGTTGAACTGGTCGATCGGGCCGTCAATGTCGAACAGCCAGTGCATGATTGGCGTGGGCTTGACGGGCCCGATCCCGTCGTCGGTGGTCCGTTGATGGCCGTCGGTGATGCCAGGGATGCGGGCCAGCCGCGCCACGGTCTGCTCGACGAAGATGTCACGGGGGCGGCAGGCCAACCCGGCCGCGCGGGCCCTGGCGACTACTTGCATCGACAGGATGCTGTCGCCGCCGAGGTCGAAGAAGGAGTCGTCGACGCCGACGCGCTCGACCCCGAGGATCTCGGCGTAGATGGCGGCCAGGACTTCTTCGACGGGGTTGGTCGGGGCGCGGTAGCGATCGACATCCACGTAGTCGGGGGCGGGCAGGGCGCGGGTGTCGAGCTTGCCGTTGACCGTGGTCGGCAGGGTGTCCACCACGACGATCGCGGTGGGCACCATGAAGCCGGGCAGCCGCTCGGCCAGCGCGGCGCGCGCCGCAGCGGGATCGGCGGTGCCGGTGATGTAACCGACTAGCCGCCGGTCACCGGGCCGGTCCTCACGGGCGATCACCGCAGCCTGTCCGACGTCTGGGAGTTCGCCCAGGGCCGCGCGGATCTCGCCGAGTTCGATGCGGTACCCGCGAATCTTCACCTGTTCGTCGGCGCGCCCCAGGTAGTCCAGTTGCCCGTCGGGTCGCCAGCGCACCAAGTCCCCACTGCGATACATCCGGGTGCCGGGCGGGCTGTAGGGGCAGGCCACAAACCGGGCCGCGCTCAGCCCGGGCCGGCGCCAATAGCCGATCCCGACGCCGCGGCCGGCGACATAGAGTTCGCCAACGACGCCGGGCGGGACGGGACGCAGCCAGGGGTCGAGGACGAACAGCGCCGCGCCGGGCACCGGTAGGCCGATGGGGACCGCGGCCGAACCGGGCGCCAGCGGGGCGCTGATGGTGGCATAGACCGTGGTTTCGGTGGGGCCGTAGCCGTTGACCATCACCCGCCCGGGCGCCCAGCGCTCGACGATCTCGGCTGGGCAGGCCTCTCCGGCGGCCACGAGCGCCAACGGCTGTAGCCCGGCGGGGGAGAGCATTGCCACCGCTGACGGGGTCTGACTCAAGACGGTGACGTGTTCGGAGATCAGCAGGGCGCGCAGCTCGTCGGGGGAGCGGGTCACCTCCTCGGGCACCACCACCAACCGCCCACCAGAAAGCAACGCACCCCAGATCTCCCACACCGAAAAGTCGAACGCATACGAATGGCACTGCGTCCACACCTGCTTGGGCTCCAGCTCGAAACCCACCTCCAGTGCGTCGAACAGGCGGGTGACGTTGTGGTGCGTGACCGCAACCCCTTTGGGCGCCCCGGTAGTGCCCGATGTGTAAATGATGTGCGCGACATTGTCGGCTGCCGGTGCCGGCAAATCCGTACTCGGCTGGGCGTCAATCCGCGGGTCGTCGACGTTGACGACGATGAAGGCGTGCCCGTTCAGCCGTGGGCGCAACGCTGTGGTGGTGAGCGCGGCCACCGGCCTGGAGTCGGCCAGCAGGAAGTCGATCCGCTCGTCGGGCAGCGCCGGGTCGATCGGCAGGTACGCCGCGCCGGTCTTGAGCACCGCCAAGATCGCCACAATGGCCCCACCGGAACGCGGGAGGACCAGTCCCACGCATTCACCCGGGCCGGCACCGTAACCAATCAGAAGATGAGCCAGCCGGTTTGACGCACCATCGACCTCGCGGTAGGTCCAGGACTGTTCCCCGAACCGCAGCGCCACCGCTTCCGGGGCCCGCAGCACCTGCTCGGCGAACAGCGCCGGAATCGACACCGCCGCCGCGGCCTGCTCCAACACCGGCCACCGGCCCATCTCGCCCAGACGGGTGAGCTCACCGGCCTGGAGCACATCGAGCGACGACAACCGCACACCCGGATCAGCGGTCATCGCCACCAACACCCGCTCCAACCGCTCCACCACCGCGGCGACCGTGCCGGCGTCGAACACGTCGGTGCGGAACTCCACCGCACCCGAAATCCCAGCCGGCTCACCCTCATCGGTGAAGCGCTCAGCCACGTTGAACGTCAAATCCATCCGGGCGGTATGGGTGGTGATCGGCACCTGGGACACCTGTAAATCCCCCAACGCCAACCCCGGATCAGCGCCGGTGCCCGGCAGGTTCTGCCAGGCCAGCATCACCTGCACCAGCGGATGATGAGCCAGCGACCGCGCCGGGTTGAGCCGCTCAACCAGCACCTCGAACGGCACGTCTTGGTGGTCATAGGCGGCGAGGCTTTGCCTCCGCACCTGGCCGAGCAACTCATTGACGGTCGTATCACCCGCGACGTCGACGCGCAGTACCAGTGTGTTGACGAAGAACCCCACCAGGCCCTCGAGCGCGGGGTCGTGTCGCCCTGCGATCGGAAAACCCAACGGCACATCCGAAGTCGCGCTCAGCCGCGACAACAGCACCGCTAACCCGGCCTGAACCACCATGAAACTCGTCGCGTTGCACTCCCGGGCCAGCGCACGCACCCGCTGCTGTAACTCCGCCGGCCACTCCACCGGCACCGTCGCCCCACGCAGATCGGCCACCGCCGGATAAGGCCGATCTGTGGGCAACTCCAACCGCTCCGGCATCCCCGCCAGCGCATCCTCCCAATACGCCAACTGCGCGGCAAAGCGACTGTCGCCATCATCGAGATCACCCAACTGCGCGCGCTGCCACACCGCGTAATCCGCATATTGCACTGGCAATTCGGCCCAGTCAGGGGCTTCGCCGCTGCACCGGCTGGCATACGCGACATTCAGGTCACCCACGAGCGGGGTGATCGACCAGCCATCCGCGGCGATGTGGTGCACCACACCCACAAGCACGTGGTCGTCGTCGCCGACGCGGAAAAGCTGCACTCGGAAAGGAATCTCGGCCCTCAAGTCGAACGTGCGCCGCGCCGCGGCGTCGATGGCCTCATGAAGCGCGCCCGGGGACCACCCGGCGGCGTCGGTGACGTCCACAACGCCGGCGCAGTTACTCGGCAGCACGCGCTGGAAGGGCACCCCGTCGACGTCGGGGAACACCGTGCGCAGCGATTCGTGCCGGCCTATGACGTCGTCCACGGCCATCCGCAACGCAGTCAGATCCAGCGTTCCCCGCAAACGCAACGCCACCGCCAGGTTGTAAACCGCTGAAGGCCCGTGCAATTGGTCGAGAAACCAGAGCCGACTCTGGGCGAAGGACAGCGGAATGACTTCCGGCCGTTGGACGGCTAGAAGAGGCTGAAGGCGGCTGTCATCGCCACCGATGTGTGCGGCCAGTTGCGCGACCGTTGGCGCGTCGAACAGAGTCTGCATTGACAGGTCGGTGGCCAGGTCGGAGCCGATCGCCGCGATCACGCGCATCGCAGAAACCGAGTCGCCGCCGAGGTCGAAGAAAGAGTCGTCGACTCCGACCCGGTCGATGCCGAGAACGCGGGCATAGATGCCGGCGAGGATGTCCTGGGTGGGATCCTTCGGAGCGCGGTACCGCTGACCGTTGGTGTACTCCGGCGCCGGGAGGGCTCGGGTGTCGAGTTTGCCGTTGACCGTCAGCGGCAGCGTTTGCAAGACGACGATGGCCGACGGAACCATGTATCCGGGCAGCCGCCGGGCCAGTGCCTCCCGTGCCACAGCGGGATCGACTGCTCCGGTGGCCGTTTCGGTGAGGTAGCCGACGAGCCGCCGGTCACCGGGCCGGTCCTCTCGGGCGATCACCGCGGCCTGTCCGACGCCCGGGAGTTCGCTCAAGGCGGAGCGGATTTCGCCGAGTTCGATGCGATACCCGCGAATCTTCACCTGTTCGTCGGCGCGGCCGAGGTAGTCGAGTTGGCCGTCCGGCCGCCAGCGCACCAGGTCCCCGGTGCGATACATGCGGGTTCCGGGCGGGCCGAATGGACAGGCCACGAAGCGCGAAGCGGACAGTCCGGCCCGGCGCCAGTAGCCCACCCCGACGCCGCGGCCGGCGATATACAGCTCGCCGACCACCTTGGGCATCACGGGACACAGCAACTCGTCGAGGACGAAGAACGCGGCTCCCGTGATCGGGGACCCGATGGGTGGCGAACCCGATCCCGGCAGCAGTGGAGCACTCTTGGACGCCCACATCGTGGTTTCCGTCGGGCCGTAGACGTTGGTCATCACCCGTCCGGGCGCCCAGGCATCCACCAGCGCCGGAGGACAGGCTTCGGCGCCGATGACCAACGCCGTGGATTCCAGTCCCTCGGGGGACAGGGCGCTCACTGCCGACGGGGTCTGCGTCAGCACGCGGACGCGCTCCTTTATCAGTAGGTTGTGGAATTCGCCGGGTGATCGAGCCACCGACTCGGGCACCACCACCAGACGCCCGCCGAACAGCAACGCGGCCCAGATCTCCCACACCGAGAAGTCGAACGCGTAGGAATGGAACTGCGTCCACACCTGGTCCGGGCCCAGTCGAATACCGATGTCGAGCGCGTCGAAAAGCTGGGTGACGTTGTCATGCGTGACCGCAACGCCTTTCGGAACCCCGGTGGTGCCTGAGGTGTACACGATGTGGGCTATGTCATCGGGCGCGGGGAGGGGTAAGGCGGTGTCGGGTTGAGCGTCGATGCGAGCGTCGGCGGTATCGATGACAGTCAGGCCGCATCCGTCCAGTCGCGAACGCATCTCCGCGGTCGTCACGACGGCGATCGGGGTGGCGTCGGTGAGCATGAACTCGATGCGGGACCGCGGATGCATGGGGTCGATCGGCAGATACGCCGCCCCGGTTTTGAGCACCGCCAGGATCGCCGTTATCGCCTCGGCGCACCGGGGGAACAGCAGTGCGACACACACGCCCGGTCGCGCGCCGTGCTCGATCAGCAGATGTGCCAACTGATTAGCGGCCTCGTCGAGCTCGCGGTAGGTCATCGAGCGGCCTTCGAAGGTCACGGCCAGCGCCTCGGGGGTCCGCGACACCTGGGCGGAGAAGAGCGCCGGAACCGATAGCGGCACCGCGGGCCGGGTCAATGCGGCGCGGTTGCTCCAGTCGTCCAGGCGTGCGTGTTCCGTCTCGTTGAGCAGATCGATGGACAACAATCTCCGCGTCGGATTGGTGGTCAACGTTGTCCCCCTAGGTCGGTGGTCATGGCCACCAACGCGCGCTGGAAGCGGTCGATCAGTGATTCGATGGTCTCGGCGTCGAACACGTGGCTGTCGTATTCGACGCGAAGAAGCAATTCGCGGTCGGGGCGGGCCTGCATTGTCAGCGGGTAATGACTGGATTCGGTACCGGTCAAGTCGGTGATCGCCAGCCCGTTGGTGTGCGACAGCGCCGTGGTGTCGATCGGGTAGTTCTCGAACACGAACAGCGTGTCGAAGAGCTGGTCGAGCCCGGTGATGCGGTGAATCTCCTTGAGCGCCAGATGCTGATGATCCAGGGTGCGCTCGTAAGCGGTGTGCAATTGCCCGAGCAGGTCTGCGACGGTGGTGGCCGGGGTGATGGTGGCTCGGACGGGGATGGTGTTGATCATCAGACCCACCATCGTTTCCGCGCCGACCACCTCGGTCGGCCTGCCCGAAACAGCCGCCCCGAATACGACGTCGCGCCGGCCCGTCATGGACATCAATACCTGTGCCCAGGCGCCCTGCAGCACCGTGTTGACGGTGGTGTGACAGGAGCGGGCCAGTTCGTTGACGGCCTGGGTGGTGCCCTCCGGCACGCGAGCCGACGCGAGGCCTCGGGTTCCCAGCGTCGGGGTGCCCGGCGGTGCGACCAGAGTCGGGGTGTGGAAACCGGTGAGCACCTCGCGCCAGGCCTGCTCCGCGGCGTCGAGGTCGCGCTTGGCGAGCCAGGTGACGAACCGGCGATATGGGACGGCCGCCGGTAGACGTTGGCCGTAATAGGTAGCGAAGATCTCTTGCAGGAGCACGGGCAGCGACCAGCCGTCCAGCACGATGTGGTGATTGGTCAACACCACTCGGTACCGCTCCGGCGCGGTGCGGATCAACGCAACGCGAAACGCGGTCGAACCCTTCAGGTCACACACCGCCGCGCGCTCGGCGTCACATATGCGCTGTAACTGCCCGTCGGTATCGCAATTGAGTTCGACGTACTGCCAGGGCGTTTGGGTGTCGGCCGGGATGATCTGCACCGGCTGGTCGAATTGTGTGCAGAACCGGGCGGCGAGGTTGGGGTGGCGACTGACGACGGTGTCCACGGCGCCGCGGAGGCGATCCGCGTCGAGCGGACCGGAGACGGTGATGTCGAGCTGCATCGAGTACAGGTCGCCGTCGCGGTTCTGGGCGGCCGCGTGGAACAGCAATCCTTGCTGGAGGGGAGTGAGCGGCAGTATGTCGGCGATCCGGAAATGCCGCTGGAGTTGGTCGATTTGGTGCTGGGTGAGACCGGCGGGGGCGATGTCCGAGGGGGTGAGTCCCCCGCCGCCGCGCTGGACGTGTGCGCAGATCCCGGTAAGAGCGTCGAACCACAGCTGATTGAGCCGGTCGACCTGCGCGTCATCGAGCGCCGAAGGCGCCCAGGTCCATTGGGCCTCCAGGTGGGGCCCGGCACCGGCGTCCACGGCGCCCGCGCTGAGTTCCAGGGTGTGCGCGAGTGGCATCGGCACCGCGCTGGCGAAGGTGGTGACCGCCAGACCGTCCTGGCTGGGCCGCCAGAGATCGCCGGACGCCTCGGTGCCGTGCAACCGTCCGAAGTAATTGAACCCGATCGCCGGATCCGGCCCACCCAATGCGACGTCGGCGTTGAGGTAGCGCAGGAGGCCATACGTGATGCCGTCGGGCAGGGCCCGCAGTCGTTCCTTTGCGCGCTTGACGAACGCCCCGACTGCGGCGTCACCGGCCACCAGTTGCGCCCAGCGCGGCCCGACGACCGGTAACGCCGCGGGGTATTTGGTGGTGAACCAGCCCACGGTGCGTGACAGCTCGACATCGGTGGTGAGGTCCTCGTAGCGACCATGTCCCTCGACGTCGATCGCGATCGACCCGCCCTCGTCGGCGCCCGAGAACTCACCCCACGCCAACGCGAGGGCGATCAACAGGATGTCCTGGACGCCGGTGTGAAACGCGGTGGGAACCTCGCCGAGCAGGAGGCGGGTGGTCTCGGTGTCGAGGGATGCCGTGAGGTGCCCGGCGCGGTCGTAGGTGTCAGTCTCGGGCTTGACCGGGGGCAGGGCGACTTGGGCGGGCAGCGACCGCTGCCACACTTCGGTCTGGTCGATGACTTCGCGCCGCTGCGCATGCTCGGCAAGGAGTGCCGCCCAGCGCTGGAAGGATGTGCCGCCCGCCGGCAGCGCGACCGGTTGGCCGCTCAGGCGCTGGGCCCAGCCGATGTTCAGGTCTTCCAGGAGGATTCGCCAGGACACGGCGTCCACGGCCAGGTGGTGGATGATCAGCACCAGCTGGCCGGTGGTCACCCAGACCGCGCTGAGCATTACGCCGGCAGAGGGGTTGAGCCGTGACCGGGCGATCGCCACCGCGTCTTCGGTCAACTCGTCGACGGCGAGCAGGCAGCTTTCGGCGTCCACCGCACCGGTCCCGGGCGCCGTCAACGACCACTCGCCGGCGTCGAAGTTGTCGACACGCAGCCGCAGCATCGGGTGGTGGTCGAGCAGGGCTTGCAGGAGCGCGACCACGTCGGGCCGGGTGACGCCGTGGGGTGCCTCGATCATCATCGTCTGATTGAACTGATCGACGGGCCCGTCGATGTCCCACAGCCAGCGCATGATCGGGGTGGGTATTACCGGGCCGATGCCCGCGTCGAGCGGGCCGATGCCGTCGCTGATCTGGGCGACGCGGGCCAGCCGCGCCACCGTCTGTTCGACGAAGATGTCTCGCGGGCGGCAGATCACGCCGGCCGCGCGGGCCCGTGCGACCACCTGCATCGACGAGATGCTGTCGCCGCCAAGGTCGAAGAAGGCGTCGTCCACTCCGACGCGATCGAGTCGCAGGACCTCGGCGAAGATGCCCGCCAGGATTTCCTCGATGGCATCGGACGGCGCACGATAACTTTCGGAGGCCTGGTAGTCGGGCGCGGGCAGGGCGCGGGTGTCGAGTTTCCCGTTCACGGTGGTCGGCAGCGCATCGAGCACCACCACCCCGGCGGGCACCATGTAGCCAGGCAGCCGCTCCGCGAGCGCGGCGCGCGCGTCGATCGGATCGGCGGTTCCCGTGATGTAGGCGACCAGCCGCTTGTCGCCCGGATGGTCTTCGCGCGCGATGACGGCGGCACGCTCCACGCCGTCGAGTTGGCTTAGCGCGGCATGGATTTCGCCGAGCTCGATGCGGTACCCGCGGATCTTGACCTGCTCGTCGGCGCGTCCGAGGTAGTGCAGTTGGCCGTCGGCGCCCCAGCGGACCAGGTCCCCGGTGCGGTACATGCGTGCCCCATGGCCCCCGAACGGGCAGGCCACGAATCGTGACGCCGTCAGCCCCGCGCGGCGCAGATACCCGATGCCCACGCCGTGGCCGGCGACGTACAACTCACCGATCACGCCGGACGGCACCCGGCGCAACGACTCGTCGAGGACGAACAGCGCCGCTCCGGGTACCGGACTCCCGATGGGCACCACCCCGGATCCGGCCGTCAGCGGCGCGCTGATCGCGACGCACATCGTCGTCTCCGTCGGGCCGTATGCGTTGATCATCACCCGACCGGGCGCCCATTGATCGACCACGTCGGCCGGGCACGCCTCACCGACCACCACCATCGCCGCCGACTCCAAACCCTCGGGCGGCAACACGGCTGCGGCGGAGGGGGTTTGCGTGAGCACGTCGACCTGTTCGGCGACCAGCAGGTGGTGGAAGTCAGTCGGCGACGCGGCGATGTCCTCGGCGACCACCACCACGCGCCCACCTCGTAGGAGCGCACCGAAGATCTCCCACACCGAGACGTCGAAGGCCAGCGAATGACATTGCGGCCAGACGCCCGGATGCGGCAAACCGCCGTCCAGTGATGCCAGCAGCTGCGTCACGTTGTGATGGGTGATGGCAACGCATTTCGGTGTGCCGGTGGTTCCGGAGGTATAGATCAGATACGCGATGTCGCCGTGGCCGGGCGCGGCTGGTGCGGTGCTTGGGCGGTCACCGACCGCGCCATCGGTGACATCCAGCACCACCAGTCCGTGCCCGGCCAGCCGCGGCCGCAGGTCGGGGGTCGTGACGGCGGCGATCGGCGCGGCGTCGTCGAGGATGAACTCTATCCGGGAAGCCGGCACCGCCGGATCGATCGGTAGGTAGGCCGCTCCCGTCTTGAGCACCGCCAGCATCGCGGTGATGGCCTCGGCGCAACGGGAGAACAACAGCGCGATGCATTCGCCCGGGCCCGCGCCGTGCCCGATCAGCCGGTGCGCCAGTCGATTCGACGCGACGTCGAGTTCGCGGTAGGTCCAGGACCGCGTCCCGTCGGTGATCGCGATCGCATCGGGTGTCCTCGCCACATGGCCGGCGAACAAGACCGGAATCGACAGCGGTGTGGGGCCCGGCCGGTCCAACATCGCCCTGTTGGACGTGGCATCGAGGCTGGCGTGCTCCTCGGCGTCCAGCAGATCGATGGACGACAACCGGGCCTGAGGGTCGGCGGTCATCGCGCCCAGTAACCGCTGGAACCGGCTGACAAGCGTGTTGATCGTCTCGGGCGCGAAAACATCCGTGCGGAATTCGACCGTTCCCCGAATGCCCGCCGGCGCACCGTCGTCGGACCAGTGTTCGGACAGCGAGAAGGTCAAATCCATGCGAGCGGTGTGGGTGTCGAGCGGCAATGGTGTGATCTCGAGGTCGCCCAACTCAAGCCCGGCGACGGGGGCGCTCCTATGGCCGGGCAGGTTCTGCCACGCCAACGCCACCTGGGCAAGCGGATGGTGGCTCAGCGAGCGGGTCGGGTTGAGCCGCTCGACCAGCACCTCGAATGGCACATCCTGGTGCTCGAAGGCCAGCAGGCTGCGCCGCCGCACTTGGGCGAGCAATTCGGCGACGGTCGGGTCTCCTGCCGCATCCACCCGCAGCACCAAGGTGTTGACGAAGAAACCCACCAGGTCATCGAGCGCGGGATCACCGCGGCCGGCGATTGGGAATGCCACGGCCACATCGGAATTCGAGCTGAGCCGCGCCAGCAGAACCGCCAGGGCGGCTTGGACCACCATGAAGCTGGTCGCGTTGTGCCCGCGGGCCACCTCGGCGATGCGCTGCTGCAATTCGGCCGGCCAGTCCACGGACACGCTGTCGCCGCGCTGATCGGCCACCGAGGGGTAGGGCCGATCTGTCGGGAGCTCCAAGCGTTCGGGCAAGCCCGCCAGGGCGTCTTCCCAATACTTGAGCTGCGCGGCGATCCGGCTGTCGGAATCGTCGAGCACACCGAACCGCGCCCGCTGCCACAACGTGTAGTCCACGTATTGCACTGGCAGTGGGGGCCAGTCGGGGCCGAGCCCCCGCCCTCGCGCCCGATAGGCCTCGCCGAGATCGCGGATCAACGGCGCCAGCGACCAACCGTCAAAGGCGATGTGGTGCACCACGCCGACCAACACGTGTTCGTCGGCGTCGACACGAAACAACTTCGCCCGCAGCGGAATCTCGGAATCCAAACCGAAGGGGTGGCGCGCCGTTTCATCGACGGCCTCGTCGAGCCTGGCCGGCACCCAATCGGTCGCGTCGATGACGTCCCAGCCGAAATCCGCCCGGTCGGCAGGGACGATGAGTTGTTGGGGCAGTCCATCGGGCGCGGGGAATA
The DNA here is from genome assembly GCF_001666955.1 of Mycobacterium sp. E735. Lineage (NCBI taxonomy): Bacteria > Bacillati > Actinomycetota > Actinomycetes > Mycobacteriales > Mycobacteriaceae > Mycobacterium > Mycobacterium sp. E735. Next base: position 11,852 of record NZ_LZIX01000334.1, read on the forward strand.
TCGTGCGCAGGCTTTCATGCCGGGCGACCACATCTGCGAGCGCGTCGCGCAGCGAATCCGCATCGAGGGCTCCGCGCAGCTTCAGTGCCACGGCCACGTGGTAAACCCCTGAGGGGCCTTGCAACTGGTCGAGAATCCACAGCCGATTCTGGGTGAACGAGAGCGGAATCACCGCCGGGCGGTGCCCCGCGGTCAACGGCTCACGGTGGCGGGCCTCGCCGTCGACGAGTGGCGCCAATTGCGCGATCGTGGGTGCGTCGAACAACGCGTGCACAGCCAGGTCGGTGTCGAGACCGGTGTTGATGGCAGCGATCAACCGCATTGCCGACAGCGAATCCCCGCCCAAGTCGAAGAACGAATCGTCGACGCCCACCCGGTCGACACCCAGCACGTGGGCATAGGTGCCGGCCAGGATCTCCTCGACCGGGGAGGCCGGGGCGCGGTAGCGACCGCGGTCCTGGTAGTCCGGTGCGGGCAGGGCCCGGGTGTCGAGCTTGCCGTTGACCGTCAGCGGCAGTGCCCCCAACACCACGACGGCGGCCGGCACCATATGGCCGGGCAGCCGTTCGGTGAGCGTGGCGCGCGCCGCGGCGGGATCGACTGTCGCGCCGATGCTTTCGACGACGTATCCGACCAGCCGTTTGTCGCCGGGCCGGTCTTCGCGGACGACGACGACGGCCTGATCGACACCGCCGAGTGCGGTCAGGGCGGCCTGGATCTCCGTGAGCTCGATCCGATAGCCGCGGATCTTGACCTGCTCGTCGGCGCGCCCGAGGTAGTCGAGCTGCCCGTCGGTCCGCCAGCGCACCAGGTCGCCGGTACGGTACATCCGCGTGCCGGGGGCGCCGAACGGGCTGGCCACGAATCGAGCCGCGGTCAGGCCCGCCCGACCCAGGTAGCCGACGCCAACGCCGCGGCCGGCCACGTACAGTTCGCCGACCATTCCGGGTGGGAGCGGGCGCAGCCAGTCGTCCAGGACGAACAGTGCCGCGGTCGACACCGCAGCCCCGATCGGTACCGTCCCCAGACCTGCGGTCAACGGGGCGCTCAATGTGGCGTACACGGTGGTTTCGGTGGGGCCGTAGGCGTTGATCACCACGCGCCCGGGCGCCCACCGGTCCACCAGCTCGGCCGGACACGCCTCGCCGCCGAGCAGTAGCGCGACCGAATCCAGGCCGTCCTGGGGAAGCGCCGCGGCCGCCGACGGCGTCTGGGTGAGCACGGTGATCTGTTCGGCGACGAGCAGGGCGTGGAAGTCTCTCGGTGAGGCCGTCACCCGCTCGGGCACCACCACCAGTCGCCCGCCGCCGAGTAACGCCGCCCAGACCTCCCAGACGGAAAAGTCGAACGCGTACGAGTGACACTGCGTCCAAACCTGCTCGGCGGGCAGGTGGGCTGACGCCGACTCGACCAAGTGCGCCACGTTGCGATGGCTAATCGCAACGCCTTTCGGCACACCCGTGGTTCCCGAGGTGTAGATGACGTAGGCGATGTCGTCGGCTGCCGGCATAGCAAGCGCGGATCGGGGTTGGGCCATCATGCGGTCGTCGGTGATGTCGACGACGGCCAGTGGGCGCCCGGCCAGCCGTGGTCGCAGCCCGGTGGTGGTGACCGCGACGCTCGGCGCGGCGTCACTCAACATGAATTCGATCCGCTCGTCGGGCAGCGCCGGGTCGATCGCCAGGTATGCCGCCCCGGCCTTGAGCACCGCGAGCATGGCGATGACGGCCTCGGCGGACCGCTCGAGCAGCAGCGCCACGCATTGCCCGGGGCCGGCGCCGCAACCGGATATCGAGTCAGCCAACTGATTCGAGGCTTCGTCGAGATCTCGGTAAGTCAACGACCGGACCCCGTCGCGGATGGCTACGGCGTGCGGAGAGCGGACCACATGGCCGGCGAACAGTTCCGGAATCGTCACCGGTGCGGGTGCGGACCCGGTCAGCGCCGCCCGATTGCCCATGGCGTCGAGGCGGGCGCGCTCGTCGTCGTCGAGCGCGTCGGTCGCCGACAAGGGGAGCTGCGGATCGGCGATCATGGTCAGCAGGACCCGTTCCAGCCGATTGATCAGTGTGTCAACGGTTTCCGCATCGAACACGTGAGTGTCGTACTCGACACGGAAGCCGAGCTGGGCTCCGGGCGTGACCTGGACGGTCAGGGGGTAGTGATTGGATTCGTGGCCGGTGAACTCGGCGACGGTCAATCCGTCGACGGCGGCCAGCGCGGCGGTGTCGACGGGGTAGTTTTCGTAGACGAACAAGGTGTCGAAGAGTTGGTCGTGGCCGGTGATGCGGTGAATCTCGTTGAGCGCCAGGTGTTGGTGGTCGAGGGTGTGGTTGTGGGTGTCGTGCAGTCGGTGGAGCAGGTCGGCGGTGGTCATGGTGGTGGTGATGTGCGCGCGCACCGGCACGGTGTTGATCAGCAGGCCGACCATGCGGTCGGCTCCCGGTATCTCGACGGGCCGTCCCGAGACGGCGGTGCCGAAGACCACGTCATGGTGGCCGGTCAGTCCCATCAACAGTTGCGCCCACGCCGCCTGCAGCACGGTGTTGACCGTGGTGTGATTCGAGCGCGCCAATTCGTTGAGCGCCAACGCGTCTTGCTCGGATATGGCCATCGAACTGGTGCTCTTGGGACCGGGCTTGAGCCGGCCCGGCGGTCCGACGAGGGTGGGGGCGTCAAGGCCGGCGAGCGCCTGGGCCCAGGCGTCGCGGGCGGCGTCGAGGTCGCGCTCGGCCAGCCAGGTGACGAACCGGCGATAGGGTGTCACGGCCGGCAGTCGCCGGCCTTGGTAGCAGGCGAAGATCTCGTGCAGCAGGATCGGTAGCGACCACCCGTCGAGCACGATGTGGTGGAACGTCAGCACAATTCGATGGAGGCTCTCTCCGGTGCGAAGCAGAGCAACCCGGAAGACGGGTCCGGCGGTGAGGTCACCGACCGCGGCCCGTTCGTCGGCGCAAATCCCTTCGATCCGATCATCGGCTTCGACGGCCTCGTATCGCCATACCGCCAAGGGGTGGGCCGGAATGATTTGAACCGGTTGGTCGAACTGCCGGCAGAACCGAGCGGCCAGGTTGGGGTGGCGCTCGACGACGGCGCGGACGGCGTCGTGCAGCCGGCGCGGGTCGAGTGGGCCGGCGACCGTGACGTCGAGTTGCATCGCGTACAGATCGCCGAGATCCCGAGCGGTGGTGGCGTGGAAGAGCAGTCCTTCTTGGAGTGCGGTGAGCGGCAGGATGTCGGCGGTGTCGTAGTGGTTTTGGAG
>NZ_LZIX01000335.1:0-32161 GCF_001666955.1 Mycobacterium sp. E735
ACGCGCAGCTCGACGACCCGTACTGCCTGGACGGCATGCACCATTGGCTCGCCAACTGGCGGCTGCGGGCCGCCGAGGCGGCCAGCGTCCGGTCCGCCGCGCGCTCGAAGTCGGCCGAATACCAATCTTGCACGCCGGAAGCGTTGCGCGCCTTGGGGATTCGGGAATGCGCCGAGGCGGACGGGGCGCTGGAAGATTTCGCCACCCGATGGCGGCACGGCGCCAGCCCGCTGCTGCGCGGCCTGCTCGACGCCGGCACCGTGGAGTTGCTCGGCGGCCCGCAGCCGCCAGTTGGCGAGCCAATGGTGCATGCCGTCCAGGCAGTACGGGTCGTCGAGCTGCGCGTTCACCACCGGGGTGACGCCGAGCGTGATCAATCCGCGTCGGTCCTCGTCGGCCAGCGTGGTCAGCACCCGCATCAGCGGCAGATAGGCCGCCGCCCAAGACTGGTAGAGCCACTCCTCGCCGACCGGCCACCGGCCATGATGGGCCAGCCACGGCAGGTGGGTGTGCAGGACCAGGGTGAACATGCCGGGCACCCGGTCGTGCGAATTGCTCACGGCGCTACCGCGATCGCGATCAGGTCCAGGCTGTCGTCGATGTCACGGGGGCCGTTTTCGATGTCGAAGTCGTCGCACGTCACCGCGGCCACGTCGGCGACCAGCTCCGGCGGCCACGGCGCCCCCGGGTCAGCGGCCATTGCCCGCTCGATCTGCGCGTCGATGATGGAGCCGCCGTGGCGGGCGTCCATCTCGCGCAGCCGGGGGCCGTGGAACAGCCCGCTGATCGACACGTCGCGAAAGCCCGCGTCGACCAGCAACTCGCTCAGCTCGGCGGCGTTGAGTTCGCGGGTGTGGAACGGGTTGATCGGGGTGTCGCGGCCGGGCGAGAAGGTGATCCGGTTCGGTGTCGACACCATCAGCAACCCGCCGCGGCGCAGCACCCGCGCGCATTCGGCGACGAATTGTGCCTGATCCCACAGGTGCTCGATCACTTGGAAGTTGACCACAATATCCACCGACGCGTCGGGCAGCGGCAGCGCCGCCAGGTTGGCCTGCATCACTTCCACGCGCGGGTAGCGGTGGCGCACGTGGGCCACGGCGGCCTCGTCGTAATCCACGGCCACGACCCGGCGGGCGACGGCGGCGATCAGGTCCGCGCCGTACCCCTCGCCGCAGCCGGCCTCGAGCACCTCGCGGCCCGCACAGCGTCCGGCCAGCCGCTGGTAGACGACCTCGTGGCGGCGAAACCAGTAGTTCTCGACGTCCAGGCCCGGGATGGTGCGCTCGCCCGTCAACGTCAGCACGGGATCGGCCCCGGGCGAGGGATCGCCGGGGCGGTGCCAGGGGACGTCGGGGACGGTTGCGCTCATCGCATAGGCAGGCTAACGCGAAGTGTCGGATTCGCGAACCGGGAGCGGGGCGCCCGCGGTTGGCGAGGGTGGACACGCCGGAAGAACCCGCAGTACCACCCGCTATGGTGTGAAGGCAGGCTGCACAAAGTTACCGAGTAGTAACACGACCGTGCGCTGCGAAACGCGTACTGAAAGTCTCGTGGTCGACTGCTGCGAGACTCCTTCGAGGAGGACGAACCACACTCATGACGAACATCGTGGTCCTGATCAAGCAGGTCCCAGACACCTGGTCCGAGCGCAAGCTGAACGACGGCGACTACACGCTCGACCGCGAGGCCGCCGATGCAGTGCTGGACGAGATCAACGAGCGCGCCGTCGAAGAGGCACTGCAGATCCGCGAGCGGGAGGGCGGCGAGGGATCGGTCACGGTGCTGACCGCCGGCCCCGAACGTGCCACCGAGGCGATCCGCAAGGCGCTGTCGATGGGAGCCGACAAGGCCGTCCACCTCAAGGACGACGGCATGCACGGCTCGTGCGTGGTGCAAACCGCGTGGGCGCTGGCGCGCGCGCTGGGCACCATCGAGGGCACGGAGCTGGTCATCGCCGGGAACGAGTCCACCGACGGCTCCGGCGGCGCGGTGCCGGCCATCATCGCCGAGTACCTGGGCCTGCCGCAGCTGACCCACCTGCGCAAGCTGTCGATCGAGGGCGGCAAGGTCACGGGCGAGCGCGAGACCGACGACGGTGTGTTCACGCTCGAGGCGTCGCTGCCCGCCGTGGTGAGTGTGACCGAGAAGATCAACGAGCCGCGCTTCCCGTCCTTCAAGGGCATCATGGCCGCCAAGAAGAAAGAGGTCACGGTGCTGACCCTCGCCGAGATCGGGGTCGAAAGCGACGAGGTCGGGTTGGAGAACGCCGGGTCGAAGGTGCTGTCGTCGACGCCGAAGCCGCCGAAGACCGCGGGTGAGAAGGTCACCGACGAGGGCGAGGGCGGGAACCAGATCTCCCAGTACCTCGTGGCCCAGAAGATCATCTAGCCGAGCACCCATCCCAGAGACGAGAAGAGCGAAGAAACCATGGCAGAAGTTTTGGTGCTCGTTGAGCACGCCGAAGGCGCACTGAAGAAGGTCACCTCCGAACTGATCACCGCCGCCCGCGCACTGGGCGAGCCGGCCGCGGTCGTGGTCGGCAAGCCCGGAACGGCCGCGCCGCTGGTCGACGGCCTCAAGGAGGCCGGCGCCGAAAAGATCTACGTCGCCGAGTCCGACGACGCCGAGAACTACCTGATCACGCCGGTGGTCGACGTGCTGGCCTCGCTGGCCGAGTCCAACTCGCCCGCCGCGGTGTTGCTGTCCGCCAACGCCGACGGCAAAGAGGTCGCCGGCCGGCTCGCCGCCCGGATCGGCTCCGGCCTGCTGGTCGACGTGGTCGGCGTCCAGGAGGGCAAGTTCGTGCACTCGATCTTCGGTGGCGCGTTCACCGTCGAGGCGCAGGCCAACGGGGACACCCCGATCGTCACGGTCCGCGGCGGCGCCATCGACGCCGAACCGCAGGCCGGCGCCGGCGAGCAGGTCACCGTCGAGGTGCCCGCGCCCGCCGAGAACGCCACCAAGATCACCGCGCGCGAGCCGGCCGTGGCCGGCGACCGTCCGGAGCTGACGGAGGCCACCATCGTGGTGTCCGGTGGCCGCGGCGTCGGCAGCGCCGACAACTTCCACGTGGTCGAGGAGCTGGCCGACTCGCTGGGTGGCGCCGTCGGTGCGTCGCGCGCCGCGGTCGACTCCGGTTACTACCCGGGCCAGTTCCAGGTCGGTCAGACCGGCAAGACGGTGTCGCCGCAGCTCTACATCGCGCTGGGCATCTCCGGGGCGATTCAGCACCGCGCCGGCATGCAGACCTCGAAGACCATCGTCGCCGTCAACAAGGACGAAGAGGCGCCGATCTTCGAGATCGCCGACTACGGCGTGGTGGGCGACCTCTTCAAGGTCGCCCCGCAGCTGACCGACGCCATCAAGCAGCGCAAGGGCTGAGCCTTCTCGGCCCAGGAGCCCCCGACGCCGCGGCGTCGGGGGCTCTCGCGTTTCACGGCGGCTATTGCGCGGCGGTCACCATTTCGTCGATGCGCCGCAACGCGATCGCGCACACCGTGACATAGGGCGCCGCCCACCATGGCACCGCCATGCCGACCCGCGATCCGCCGTCCACCGGGTCCACCCAGTGCCGCGTCGCCGGGACGCCGGCCACCTGCCAGGCCCAGTGGCGACCCGGCTCGAAGTCGGTGACGACGAATGGCGCCGGGACCAACAGCGACGTGTTGACCACGCCGGTCGCACCCAGCGCCAGTTCGGTGTGCGGTTCGTCCAGTCGGGCGCCGCGTATCGTCGGGCCCCACTTCGGCCAAGCGTCGAGGTCGACGAGCACGTCCCACACCGCCGTGGGCGGCGCCGCGATCACCCGGTCGACGGTGAGCATGAGGCCGCCCATCACGGGGCCGACCGCCCGAGCCGGCGTTGTTGCTCGACGACCTCGTCCAGATCGGTGAGCCGGCGCAGCCCGGCGAGTGGTTGGCTCATCCGCCGGTTGCCGGCAAGCTGCCGCTTGTTGCGGTCCAGGAACCACCAATAGCCACCGGTGTACGGGCAGGCGCGCTCGCCGACCCGCTCGGTCGGTCGATATCGGCAGCGGCCGCAGTAATCGCTCATCCGGTTGATGTAGGCGCCGCCGGCGGCATACGGCTTGGTCGCCATCAGCCCGCCGTCGGCGTGCTGGGACATGCCTACGACGTTGGCCACCATCACCCAGTCGTAACCGTCGACGAAGCAGCGGTGGAACCAGTCGGTGACCTCGGCGGGATTCCACCCACGCTGCAGCGCGTAGTTGGACAGCACCATCAGCCGCGGAATGTGGTGCACCCAACCGTGATCGCGCACCTGGGCCAGGACGTCTTTGAGGCAGTGCGCATGCACGGCGTCGGCGTCCAGTCCGGTGAACCAGTCGGGCAACCCGACGTGCGCCCGGAGCGCGTTGCGGCTGCGGTAGTCCGCGCCGAAATGCCAATAGACGTGCCAGATGTAGTCGCGCCACCCGATCAGCTGGCGGATGTAACCCTCCACGCTGGCGAGCGGCGCGCGCCCCGCGCGGTATTCGTCCTCGGCGGCGTAGGCGCATTCCAACGGGTCCAGCAGGCCGAGGTTCATGGGCGCCGATAACAGGCTGTGCGCCATGAACCGATCGCCGGCGAGCATGGCATCTTCGTGGGAACCGAAGTGCGGCAAGCGATCTCGCAAAAAAACCTGGAGCGCAGCCCGTGCCTCCATTGCCGTGACCGGGAATTCGCGCGGGCCGTCGCGGCCGACGAAGGCCACGTCGCCGTCACGTTCCCACCGGTCCAGGTCGGCGCGCACCTGCTCGTCGATCTCATCCTCTTCGGGTTGCCAGGGCGCGGGCACGGGCAGGGCGCCGGCATTCTTGGGCGCAGGCTGGCGGTTGTCGGCGTCGAAGTTCCACCTGCCCCCGGCTGGTCGGTCACCCTCCATCAGCAGGTCGAACCGACGGCGCGCGTCCCGGTAGAAATTTTCCAGCAGCAGGGTTCGTTGCCGGCCGGACCAGTCCTCGAATTCGGTGCGTCCGGTGCAGAAGCCGCGCGCGGGCAGCACGTCGACATCGGGCAGCGAGCGCACGAACCGATCCGCCGCCCGCGACGTCGGCTGACACACGCTGATGCGCGCCTTGACCTGATTCAGCGCCTCGCGATACGTCCGTGTCCGCAGAAACACGGCCTGGTCGCCGAGTTCGGCGGCGCGGTGACGCAGTGCGGAGAGCACCAGGTGGGCCTTGCGGCGGTGGAACCGGCGGCGTTCGAACGCCGCCCTGGACTCGATCAGCAACACCGGCTGGCCGGGACCGTCCAGGAAGTGCGGACCCAGCTGGTCGGCGAAGCACCATCGGCGCACGTCCGGACTCATCGGGGCCGCCGCCGGGCAATCGGCGCCCGCGAGCAGGCCGCCGCCCGGGGATTTGCTCGCCACATGGTGTCCGGCATACCCGAAATGGCGCGGCCCGATCCCTTCGGCCTGCGACAACGTGCCCCCGCATCCACATTTCGTCATCTGACGTGCACGGACACGTCACAGCGACGATGCCGACTCGCTCACCGATTGCGCAACGTTGGTTGACATGAGCATTGCTTCTGTCCTGATCCCCAGCGACAAGCCCGACGGCGCGACGACGGCGTCGTCCGCCGGGCCCCGATACTCATTGTTGCTGTCGACCGATCCCAGCATGATCGAGGCGGCGCAGCGGCTCCGGTACGACGTGTTCAGCAGCACGCCCGGCTTCGCGTTGCCGACCAACGACGGCGAACGGCGGGATGTCGACAGGTTCGACGAGCACTGCGACCACCTGCTGGTCCGCGACGACGGCACCGGCGAGCTGGTGGGTTGCTACCGCATGCTCGCCCCGGCCGGCGCCATCGCGGCCGGTGGGCTTTACACCGCGACGGAGTTCGACATCCGCGGCTTCGACCCGCTCAGGCCGTCGCTGGTGGAGATGGGCCGCGCGGTGGTGCGCGAGGGGCACCGCAACGGCGGCGTCGTGCTCTTGATGTGGGCCGGCATCCTGGCCTACCTGGACCGCTACGGCTACGACTACGTGACCGGCTGCGTGTCGGTGCCCATCGGCGGAGATACCGAACCCCCCGGTAGCCAGCTTCGCGGGGTGCGCGACTTCATCCTCAGCCGTCACGCCGCCCCGCCGCAGTACCGGGTGCGTCCGCACCGGCCGGTGGTGGTCGACGGGCAGGCGCTTGACCAGATTCCGGCTCCCGCGCGTCCGTCGATCCCGGCGCTGATGCGCGGTTACCTGCGGCTGGGCGCTCAGGTGTGCGGCGAGCCCGCGCACGACCCCGACTTCGGTGTGGGCGATTTCTGCGTCCTGCTGGAAAAGCAGCGCGCCGACACCCGATACCTGAAGCGGCTGCGCTCGGTGTCGGCCGCCTCGCAACTGGCCGGCGGCGACCGATGAGCACTCCCGCCCGCACCGGACACTCTTGGCTACCGCGCGCATCGTGCGACGCCGGTTGTGTGCGCCGCGGCGACGTGGCCGCGTCGCCCGGGCTGTTGGTGGCACTGCGGGTGACGCTTCGCGTCCTGCTGGCGCTGCTGCTGGCGCCCGGGGTGGTGTTGCTGGCGGTGCCCCTGCCCGGCCGGACCCGCGTGCAGCGCATCTACTGCCGGATGGTGTTGCGTTGCTTCGGCATTCGGATCACGGTCACGGGCAGCCCGATTCGCAACCTGCGCGGGGTCCTGGTGGTCAGCCCGCACATGTCCTGGCTGGACGTCTTCGCGATCGGGTCGGTGCTGCCCGGGTCGTTCGTCGCCCGGGCCGACATGTTCACCGGGCCCGCCACCGGGATCGTGGCCCGCATCCTGAAGATCATCCCGATCGAGCGGGCCAGTCTGCGGCGCCTGCCCGCGGTGGTGGACACCGTCGCCCGCCGGCTGGGGGCCGGCCAGACGGTGGTGTGCTTCCCGGAGGGCACCACCTGGTGCGGTGCGCCCGGCGACGTATCCGCCCGCGCGGCCGCAGCAGGTGGCGGGCAGCCGCACCGCGGCCGCGGGGCCTTCTACCCGGCGATGTTCCAGGCCGCGATCGACGCCGGCCGTCCGGTGCAGCCGCTGCGGCTGACGTATCACCACGTCGACGGCAGCGTCTCGACCGTGCCTGCCTTCGTCGGCGACGAGACGCTGGTGGGATCCATCCGCAGGCTGCTGACCGTGCGTCGCACCCTGGCCCGGGTGCATGTGGAATCCCTGCAGCTCCCGGGGACCGATCGGCGGGCCTTGGCGAGCCGCTGCCAGTCGGTGGTGGGCGTGGGCACGGCCCGGTCCGCTGGTCACGGCCCCGTGCTGGTGGCCTCGTAATCAGATAGTGGCGACCCGCGGCGCCCGGCTTCGCCGCGCTTGCGATCACCACGGAACCAGATAGTGGCGACCCGCGGCGCCCGGCTTCGCCGCGCTTGCGATCACCACGGAACCAGATGGTGGCGACCCGCGGCGCCCGGCTTCGCCGCGCTTGCGATCACCACTGGTCAAAGGCCCTCGGACCTGCCGGTATCGTGGGTCGGGTCATGGTCTACCTGGATCACGCCGCTACCACGCCGATGCACCCCGCCGCCGTCGAGGCGATGACGGCGGTCCTCGGCGCCGTCGGCAACGCCTCCTCCTTGCACACCAGCGGCCGGGCGGCGCGGCGGCGCGTCGAGGAGTCCCGGGAGCTGATCGCCGATCGGCTGGGCGCCCGCCCGTCCGAGGTCATCTTCACCGGCGGCGGGACCGAGAGCGACAACCTGGCCGTCAAGGGCATCTACTGGTCCCGCCGCGACGCGGAACCGCGCCATCGGCGCATCATCACCAGCGAGGTGGAACACCACGCCGTCCTGGATTCGGTGAACTGGCTCGCCGAGCACGAAGGCGCCGAGGTGACCTGGCTGCCCACCGCCGCCGACGGCTCCGTGTCGCCGGCCGCGCTGCGCGAGGCGCTGCGCAACCACGACGATGTCGCGCTGGTGTCGGTGATGTGGGCCAACAACGAGGTCGGCACCGTGCTGCCTGCCGCCGAGCTCGCCGGTGTCGCGGCCGAATTCGGAGTTCCGATGCACAGCGACGCCGTGCAGGCGGTGGGGCAGTTGCCGGTGGACTTCGCCGCCAGCGGGCTCTCGGCCATGAGCGTGGCCGCGCACAAGTTCGGCGGCCCGCCCGGCGTCGGCGCATTACTGGTTCGCCGCGACGTGACGTGTGTGCCCCTGGCGCACGGGGGCGGGCAGGAACGCGACATCCGCTCGGGCACCGCCGATGTCGCCGGTGCGATCGGCATGGCGGCCGCCGCCCGGATCGCGGTGGACGGGATCGAGGCGAACAGCGCACGGCTGCGGGCTCTGCGGGATCGCCTGATCGACGGGGTGCTGGCCGGCATCGAGGACGTCAGCCTCAACGGCGCTCGCGACCCGTCCCCCGCAAGCGGGAGGTACCCCCAGCGGTTGCCGGGCAACGCGCACTTCACGTTCCGTGGCTGCGAAGGTGACGCGCTGCTGATGCTGCTGGACGCCAACGGAATCGAGTGTTCGACCGGATCGGCGTGCACCGCGGGCGTCGCGCAGCCGTCGCATGTGCTGCTCGCGATGGGCGCCGACCCGACCAGCGCCCGCGGTTCTTTGCGAATGTCCTTGGGGCACACCAGTGTCGACGCCGACGTGGACGCCGTGCTGCAGGTTCTGCCGGCGGCCGTGGACCGGGCGCGCCGGGCGGCCCTGGCCGCCGCGGGGGCTTCCTAGGTGAAGGTCCTCGCCGCGATGAGTGGCGGCGTCGACTCGTCGGTCGCCGCCGCCCGGATGGTCGACGCCGGGCACGACGTGGTGGGAGTGCACCTGGCGTTGTCGACCGCGCCCGGCACCCTGCGCACCGGCTCGCGTGGGTGCTGCTCCAAAGAAGACGCCTCTGATGCCAGCCGCGTCGCCGACGTACTCGGAATTCCGTTCTACGTCTGGGATTTCGCCGAGAGATTCCAAGCCGACGTGATCGACGACTTCGTGTCGTCGTACGCACGCGGCGAGACGCCCAACCCGTGCGTGCGGTGCAATCAGCGGATCAAGTTCTCGGCGCTGTCCGCGAAAGCACTTGCGCTGGGCTTCGACACCGTGGCCACCGGCCACTACGCCAGGCTGTCCGGTGGGCGGCTGCGCCGCGCCGTCGATCCGGGCAAGGACCAGTCCTACGTGCTGGCCGTGCTGAGTGCCGAGCAGCTGCGCCACGCCACGTTCCCGATCGGGGACACTCCGAAGGCGCAGATTCGCGCCGAGGCCGCGCGCCGCGGCCTCGCGGTCGCCGAAAAGCCGGACAGCCACGACATCTGCTTCATCCCGTCCGGGAACACCCGGGCATTTCTGGGCGAGCGCATCGCGGTGCGCCGCGGCACCGTGGTCGGGGCCGACGGCGCGGTCCTCGCCGAACACGATGGGGTGCACGGGTTCACCATCGGCCAGCGCAAGGGCCTGGGCATCGGCGGGCCGGGGCCCGACGGGGGCCCGCGCTACGTGACGGCCATCGACGCCGACACCGCGACCGTTCGGGTGGGGCAGGCGGCGGACCTCGATGTGCGCGAGTTGCGCGGGCGGGAGCCGGTTTTCACGGCCGGCCGGTCACCGGCGGGTCCCGTCGAGTGCGCGGTCCAGGTGCGCGCGCACGGTGAAACCGCCGATGCGGTGGCGGAGTTGGTCGGCGACGAGCTCGTCGTGCGGTTGCGCGCCCCGCTGCGCGGCGTCGCGCGCGGCCAGACGCTGGTACTCTACCGACCCGACCCGGACGGCGACGAAGTGCTCGGCAGCGCCACCATCGCCGCCACCGCTCGCTAGGCCGGCATGTTCGCGACGATGTTCGTCATCACGATGTCGGACACCGATTGCGCGAAGCCGCAGAAGGTGACCTCGACAATCGCGACCGACTGCAGCCGATAGTCGCGGCCGCAGCCGCCCGGCCGCAGGTGCAGGGAGGCGGCGTCGGATTTCCAGTCACCGACGTATTGCTGCCCGGCTGAGCCGTTCGCGCAATCCCCGACCGTGGTCACCAACGCGCCGAAGGCACGCCGTGCGGTGTCGGCATCCCGGTAGGCGGCGGCCCCCTCGGAGATCAGCGCGCCGTCGGGCGGGTCTTGGAAGGTCGTCTTGTGGAACTCCTCGATATCGGGCCCGAATGTCGCCGTCTCGGCGTAGATGAACCGGCATTCCCGCGGTGTGGTGTCCGCGAGCGCGTCGATGTCCACCGGGCTGGTGCCGTCCATCGAGGGAATGATCGTCAGGTGCTCGCCGGCGCCGGTGATCGCGCGCATCCGCGACTGGTCCAACAGGATCGTGTCGACGTTGACTCCCTGCACCGCCCTACGGGGAGTGCCGAACTCGGCCACTGCCGCACCGTCGACCATTCGGGTGCACGCCGCAACCAGCACCGTGGCCCCGCACAACAGCAGCGGCCGTGCCAATCCCGCCATCCGTGACACGTTTCGCACCCTTCTTGCGTCGAACCTACCCGTGGCGGAGCGCGGCAGACACCCCTGCCCACCGGCGGGTCGGGTGACGTCGAATACGGTTGGCCCGGTGAGCGTTTTCGCGAAGGCCAGCGGCGTCGGGTCGTGGCCCGGCATCAAGCCTCGCGAGGCCGCCGAAGTCGTCGTGGGGGAGTTGGCAGGAGCGCTGTCCCACATTGTCGAGCTGCCCGCCCGCGGGGTCGGCGCCGACATGCTCGGTCGGGCCGGTGCGCTGCTGATCGATGTGGCCATCGACATCTCGCCCCGCGGCTACCGCCTTGCGCCTCGGCCCGGCGCGGTTACCCGCCGTGCCGTGAGTCTGCTCGACGAGGACATGGACGCGCTGGAAGAGGCCTGGGAGGTGGCCGGCCTGCGCGGTGGCGATCGCGTGGTCAAGGTGCAGGCCGCCGGGCCGATCACGCTGGCCGCCGAGCTCGAGCTGGCCAACGGCCACCGCGCGATCACCGATTCCGGCGCGGTAAGGGATCTGGGGGCCTCGCTGGGTGAAGGCGTCGCCGCCCACCGCGCGGCGCTGGCCCGCCGGCTCGAGACGCCGGTGGTGGTGCAGTTCGACGAGCCGTCGCTGCCCAGGGCGTTGGGCGGGCGGCTGACCGGGGTGACGGCGCTGAGCCCGGTGGCGCCGCTGGACGAGGCGGTGGCCGTCGCCCTCCTCGACACCTGCGCCGCCGCGGTGGGAGGCGAGGTGCTGTTGCACAGCTGCGTCCCGGATTTTCCGTGGAAGGTGTTGCAGGACAGCCTTATTCGAGCGGTATCAGTGGATGCGAGCACGCTCGCCGCGAGGGATCTCGACGGCATCGCCGCGTTCGTCGAATCGGGCCGCGCGGTCATGCTGGGAGTGGTTGCCGCCACCGCCCCGGCGCGGCGGCCCTCGACCGAAGAGGTGGCCGCCGCACTGGTCGCGGTAACCGATCGGCTCGGCTTCGGGCGCTCGGCGCTGCGCGATCGCATCGGTGTCACCCCGGCGTGTGGGTTGGCCGGCGCGACGCCCCAGTGGGCGCGCCTGGCGATCGAGCTCGCCCGCAAGGCGGCCGAGGCATTCGCGGAGGATCCCGACGCCATCTGATAAGCAACCAAAAAGTTGCGCTTTGTCGCATGGCGTGGTGTGCTACAGGCAACCAGGAGGTTGCGTATGAGGATTGAGAAGAGTGTGCTGCTGCACGCACCGTTGGAGCGGGTATGGCGCGCCATCAGCGACGCCGACGAGTTCGGCCGCTGGTTCGGCGTCCGGTTCGACGGGCCGTTCGTCGCCGGGACTTCGATCGCCGCGGTGATCACCCCGACCACGGTCGACGACGAAGTCGCCAAACGTCAGGAGCCGCACGCAGGGGTGAAGAGCACCTGGCACATCGTCGCGGTCGAGCCGCGCCGGCGGTTCGCCTATCGCTGGCATCCCTTCGCAGTCGACCCGGATGTCGACTACGAGCGAGAGCCGACCACCCTGGTCGAGTTCACCTTGTCGGAGGCGCCCGGTGGCGTGCTGCTCACCATCACCGAGTCCGGATTCGAGAAGATTCCCGAAGAGCGGCGCCCGTCGTCGTTCGAGGCCAACGCCGAGGGATGGGCTATGCAGGCAACCCTGGTGCGCAGATATCTGGATGGAACCCGCGGATGAGGGGGAGCGGCGCGGTGGGGGCCCCGCTCTTCGACGCACTCGGCGATCCGCACCGACTGCGCATCATCGTGCGCCTTTGCGATCTGGGCCCGAGCTCGACATCGCAGCTCACCAGCGTCATCCCGGTCACCCGCCAGGCCGCCAGCAAGCACCTGCAACTGCTGGAGTCGGCAGGTTTGGTGTCCAGTAGCAAGCGGGGTCGCGAACGCGTCTGGACGGTGCGGACGGCCCAGCTGGCCCATGCCAGTGACTACCTCACGGCGTTGTCGCGCCGGTGGGATGCGGCGGTGGATCGGCTACGGGCATACGTGGAGGACTGAGTCGGGGGTGTCGGCGTTCTCCGATAGCCTGCGAGGGTGAGCTCAGCAGAAGCTGATCAGGTGTCGCCCGAGGTCCGGCGGCAGTGGCAGGAACTGGCCGACGAAGTCCGTCAACACCAGTTCCGCTACTACGTCAAGGACGCCCCGATCGTCTCCGACGCCGAGTTCGACACGATGTTCAACGACCTTCTCGCACTTGAGGACCGTCACCCGGAACTGCGGGTCCCCGATTCTCCGACGCAACTGGTCGGTGGGGCCGGGTTCGCCACCGACTTCACGGAGGCCGAGCACCTCGAGCGGATGCTCAGCCTCGACGACGTGTTCGACCGCGACGAGCTGGTCGCCTGGAGCAATCGCGTGGAGAACGAGATCGGTCGCGAGCCCTACTACCTGTGCGAGCTCAAGATCGACGGGGTGGCGTTGTCGCTGGTGTATCGCGACGGCCGGCTGGAACGGGCCGCCACGCGCGGCGACGGCCGGGTGGGCGAGGACGTGACCCTCAACGCCCGCACCATCGACGACGTGCCCGAGCGGCTCACTGCCAGTGCCGATTTGCCCATTCCGGCCGTGCTCGAGGTGCGCGGCGAGGTCTTCTTCATGCTGGCCGATTTCGAGGCCCTCAACGCCAGCCTGGTCGAGGACGGCAAGGCGCCGTTCGCCAATCCGCGCAACAGCGCGGCCGGTTCGCTGCGGCAGAAGAACCCAGCGGTCACCGCCCGGCGCAAGCTGCGGATGATCTGTCACGGCATCGGCCGCACCGACGGGTTCGTGCCCAAGACCCTGCACGAGGCCTATAGCGCACTGAAAGCCTGGGGCCTGCCGGTGGCCGAAGAGACCGCACGCGTGCGTGGCCTCGCCGCCGTGGAGGACCGGATCGGGTATTGGGGCGAGCACCGTTACGACATCGACCACGAAATCGACGGCGTGGTGGTCAAAGTCGACGACTTTGCGTTGCAACGCCGGCTGGGGACGACGTCGCGCGCACCGCGGTGGGCGGTCGCCTACAAGTACCCGCCGCAGGAGGCGCAGACCAAGCTGCTCGACATCCGGGTGAACGTCGGCCGCACCGGGCGCGTCACCCCGTTCGCGTTCATGACGCCGGTGAAGGTGGCCGGGTCGACCGTCGGGTTGGCCACCCTGCACAACGCCGCCGAGGTCAAGCGCAAGGGGGTGCTGATCGGCGACACGGTGATGATCCGCAAGGCCGGTGACGTCATCCCGGAAGTGCTCGGGCCCGTCGTCGACCTCAGGGACGGCTCCGAACGCGAATTCGTCATGCCGACAACGTGTCCCGAGTGTGGCACCACGCTGGCCCCCGCGAAGGAGGGCGACGCCGACATCCGGTGCCCCAATGCCCGGTCCTGTCCGGCGCAACTGCGCGAGCGCGTCTTCCACGTCGCCGGTCGGGGAGCGTTCGACATCGAGGGGCTGGGCTATGAGGCGGCTATCGCACTGCTGAAGGCCGGGGCGATCGCCGACGAGGGCGACCTGTTCACCCTCACCGAGGACGACCTGTTGCGCACCGACCTTTTTCGGACCAAGGCCGGCGCGTTGTCCGCCAACGGCAGGCGCCTGCTCGACAACCTGGACAAGGCCAAGACGGTGGCCCTGTGGCGGGTACTGGTGGCGCTGTCCATCCGGCATGTCGGCCCGACGGCCGCGCGCGCACTGGCCACCGAGTTCGGCAGCCTGGACGCGATCATGTCGGCGTCGACCGAGCGGTTGGCCGTGGTCGAGGGTGTCGGGCCGACGATCGCCGCCGCGCTCACCGAATGGTTCACCGTCGACTGGCATCGCGCGATCGTCGACAAGTGGCGGGCCGCCGGGGTGCGGATGGCCGACGAGCGCGATGAGAACGTGCCCCGCACCCTGGAAGGGCTGACCGTCGTCGTCACCGGCTCGCTGACCGGGTTTTCGCGCGACGACGCCAAAGAGGCGATCATCGCCCGCGGCGGAAAGGCGGCGGGGTCGGTGTCGAAAAAGACCGACTACGTCGTCGCCGGCGACGCACCGGGTTCGAAGTACGACAAGGCGGTGGAACTCGGCGTGCCGGTCCTCGACGAGGACGGGTTCCGGAAACTGTTGGCCGAGGGTCCGCCGGAAGCTCCGGCGGGCTAGGCCGATGACCGGTCGCTACGGCGATTCCACCCGCAGTCTCAAAGCCGTTGGCCCGGAGGCGATTTCGGGACACCCGGTGGCGCCGCAGGCGGTGCTCGCCGCCGCCTACCACCTGAGCAGCGACGAGACCGACGCCGCGGACACCTATGGCCGCGGCTCCAATCCCACGTGGCGACAACTGGAGTCGGCGCTCGCCGAGCTGGAGGGAGCGGGCGGTGCGCTGGTGTTCGGTTCGGGCATGGCCGCCATCAACGCCGTGCTCCGGGTGCTCGCGCCGCCGGGATCGGTTCTGGTGGTGCCCGCCGACGGCTACTACCAAGTCCGTCGTTGGGCCCGGGAAGACTTGGCGACGGCGGGGGTGACCGTCATCGAGGCGTCGAGCCCGCGTATTTACGACGCCGCGGCGGGCGCCGACGTCGTGCTGACCGAAACCCCCACCAACCCGGCGTTGGATGTCGTTGATCTGCACCGGTTGGCCACCATCTGCCGTGGCCGCGGCGCACGGCTGATCGTGGACAACACGGCCGCCACGCCCCTGGGCCAGCGGCCGCTGTCACTGGGCGCCGACGCGGTGGTGGCCAGTGCCACCAAGGCGCTGTCCGGTCACAGTGACCTGCTGGCCGGTTACGTGGCCACCGACGACCCCGAGTTGGCCGCCGCCGTGGAACGCCAACGATTGCTCGCCGGCGCGATCCTCGGCGGGTTCGAGGCGTGGCTGCTGTTGCGCAGCCTGGCCAGCGCCGGATTGCGTTTCGAGCGGCAATGCCAGAACGCCCGGGCCGTGGCGACGATGTTGGCCCGCCACCCGGCGGCCCGGGTGGTGCGTTACCCGGGGTTGGCGCATGACCCCTCCCATCGCGTGGCCATGGCCCAGATGCGCCGGTTCGGCTCTCTGGTCTCGGTCGAATTGGCCGACGCCGCAGCGGTACACGCCCTCGTCGAGCGCAGCGAGCTGCTCGTCGCGGCCACCAGCTTTGGCGGCCTGCACACGTCGGTGGATCGCCGGGCACGCTGGGGCGACGCCGTCGACGACGGATTCGCGCGCATCTCGCTGGGCATCGAAGACACCGACGACTTGGTCGCCGACATCGGACGGGCCCTCACGGCCATCCGGCCATAAATTACCCCGCATCGCCCCGGCAGTCCTATGGTGGGCGCTATGACCCAGACGGCGGACCGGTTCACGCAGGAATCACCGTGGTCTCCACGCGAGGCCGAGATACTGGCGGTCACGCTGCGGTTGCTGCAGGAGCACGGCTATGACCAGCTGACGGTCGACGCGGTCGCCGCCGCCGCCCACGCGAGCAAGGCCACGGTGTATCGGCGCTGGCCGTCCAAGGCCGAATTGGTCTTGGCCGCCTTCACCGAGGGCGTCCGCGTGGTCGCCGTCGCGCCCAACACCGGCACCCTGCGCGGCGACCTGCTGAGTTTGGGGGAGACGTGTGGTCGGCACGGCTCCGAGCATGCCAGCACCATCCGCGCGGTGATGGTCGAAGTTTCGAGGCACCCGGCGCTCAACGACGCTCTGCAGGAGCAATTCCTCAAGCAGCGCAAGGCGTTGATTCAGCATGTGCTGCGCCAAGCCGTCGACCGCGGTGAGATCAGCGAGGACGTCATCACCGACGAGCTGTGGGATCTGTTGCCCGGTTATCTCATCTTCCGGTCCATTATTCCCGGCCGGCCGCCCACCCGTCGCACCGTCCAAGCCCTCGTGGACGGGTTCCTCATCCCCGGCTTGACCAGAACCAACGGGTAATCCGGCGTCGACCCGCCCAGCGGAATGTGTACGCGCGCGTCTCTTGTGCAGTACGGTCCCGTACCGTACTGTCATAGCTGTCGAGCACGCCCGACCCGCCGGCAGCCGCCTCTGGCTTGAGAGGTGGTCGTGTCGCCCGATAATCGAAAGGTGAACGGGTGAAGGGGAATTCGGTGGCATTCCTCGTCAGACGAGGGTGGATGGTGCTGGTTGCGGTGCTGGTGGTCACGCTCGCGGGATTCGGCATCTATCGCCTGCACGGCATCTTCGGCTCAGACAGCAGCGCCTCGGCGAACAGCGGCCTGGCCAACGAAATCGTGCCGTTCAACCCCAAGCGGGTGGTGCTCGAGGTCTTCGGCAGGCCCGGCGCCACCGCGACCATCAACTACCTTGATGTCAACGCCCAACCGCAGCAAGTCAAGGACGCCCCGCTGCCGTGGTCGTTCACGATCACCACGACGGAGCCCGCGGTCCTGGGCAATGTCGTCGCACAGGGAAACGGCGACAGCCTCGGCTGCCGCATCACCGTCAACGGCGAAGTGAAAGACCAACGCACCGTTGACAAAGTCGACGCCTACACCTTCTGTCTGGACAAATCGGGATGAGCGACCACGAACCGCCGCGGGCGCGGGTCCCGCGCACCATCCGCCGGCTCGCACTGCCCATCCTGCTGTTCTGGGTGGCGCTGGCCGCGATCACCAATATCGCGGTGCCGCAGCTGGAAGAGGTTGGCAAGACGCACAATGTGGCGCTGAACTCGCCCGACGCCCCGTCGCTCAAAGCCATCAAGCGCATCGGCGAAAAGTTCGGGGAATTCGACACCGACAGCTCGGCGATGATCGTGCTGGAGGGCGACAAGCCGCTGGGTGCGGACGCGCACCGTTACTACGACGAGATGATCCGCAGGCTCGAGCAGGACAAGAAGCACGTCGAGCACGTCCAGGACTACTGGGGCGACACCCTGACGGCGGCGGGATCGCAGAGCAGCGACGGCAAGGCCGCTTACGTCCAGGTGAACCTGGCCGGTAATCAGGGCTCGGCGCTGGCCAACGAGGGCGTCGGGGCGCTGCGCGACATCGTCGAGCGCATCAAGCCCCCGCCCGGTGTCAAGGCCTATGTGACCGGCGCGGCGCCGCTGATATCCGATCAGTTCGACGTCGGCAGCAAGGGCACCGCGAAGGTCACCGCGATCACGATCGGCGTGATCGCGTTGATGCTGTTCTTCGTCTACCGCTCGGTGCTCACCACGCTGCTGGTGCTCGCCACGGTCCTGATCGAAATGTCCGCCGCCCGAGGCCTTGTCGCGTTCCTCGGAAACGCGGGCGTCATCGGGTTGTCGACGTATGCGACGAATCTGTTGACGCTTCTGGTGATCGCCGCGGGCACCGACTACGCGATATTCTTCGTGGGCCGCTACCAGGAAGCCCGTGGAACCGGTGAGGACCGCGAAAAGGCTTTCTACACCATGTATCACGGCACGACGCACATCGTGCTCGGTTCGGGTCTGACGGTGGCCGGCGCGGTGGCCTGTCTGAGCTTCACCCGGCTGCCCTACTTCCAGAGTTTGGGCATTCCGGCCGCGCTGGGCATCCTCGTCGCGCTGTTCGCCGCCTTGACCTTGGGCCCCGCGATCCTCACCCTGGGCGCCAGGGTGGGCATCTTCGACCCCAAGCGGGCGGTCAGAACCCGCGGCTGGCGGCGCATCGGCACCGCCATCGTCCGCTGGCCGGGGGCCGTTCTCGCCGCGGCGTGCGCGTTGGCCCTGGTTGGCCTGATCGCCTTGCCCGGATACAAGACCAGCTATGACACCCGTCCCTACATGCCGGCCAGCGCGCCGGCCAACGTCGGCTACACCGCCGCCGAGAAGCATTTCTCCCGGGCCCGGCTGGAGCCCGAATTGCTCATGGTCGAAACCGATCACGACATGCGCAACCCGGAGAGCATGCTCGTGCTGGACAAGGTGGCCAAGGCGGTATTCCACGTGCCCGGCGTCGCGCAGGTGCAGACCATCACCCGCCCACTGGGCACCCCGCTGGTCCACAGCTCGCTGGCGTTCGTGGTCAGCAATTCCAGCGCGGCGCAGCAGGAAAACCTGACCTATCAACAGGATCGGGCCAACGATGCCCTCAAGCAGGCCAACGAGCTGAACAAGACCATCAACATCTTGAAGCAGCAATACGTGTTGCAGCAGCAGCTCGCCGGCACCACCCACGACGAGACCCAGAGCTTCCACGACACGCTCGGCACGATCCAGGACCTGCGCGACAAGATCGCGTATTTCGACGACTTCTTCAGGCCGGTTCGCAGCTACTTCTACTGGGAGCGGCACTGCTACGACATCCCCATCTGCTTCGCGTTCAGATCGCTGTTCGACGCGCTCGACGGAATCGATCAGCTCACCGAGAAGTTCGAAAACCTCACGGCGTCACTCGATAAGCTCGACGCCCTGCAGCCGAAACTGGTGGCGCTGATACCGCCGCAGATCGAGAGTCAGCAGACCAACCGCGACCTGACGTTGGCCAATTACGCCACGCTGTCCGGCATTTACGCGCAGACCGCGGCCGCGATCGACAACGCGACGGCGCTGGGGCGGGCCTTCGACGCGGCCAAGAACGACGACACCTTCTACCTGCCGCCGGAGGTGTTCAACAACCCGGACTTCAAGCGCGGGCTCAAATTGTTCCTCTCGCCCGACGGTAAGGCCGCCCGCATGATCGTCACGCACGAAGGCGATCCCGCTACGCCCCAGGGTATTTCGCACATCGACCCGATTGCCAAGGCTGCGCACGAGGCGCTGAAGGGCACGCCGATGGCGGACGCGGGAATCTATCTCGGCGGTACGGCCGCGACCTACAAGGACATTCAGGACGGGGCCAAGTACGACCTGATGATCGTCGCGTTCGCCGCTCTGAGCTTGATCCTGCTGATCATGATGATCATCACGCGCAGCCTGATCGCCGCCCTGGTCATCGTCGGCACCGTCGCTCTGTCGCTGGGTGCCTCGTTCGGGCTCTCGGTCCTGGTCTGGCAGTACATCTTCGGCATTCAGCTGTACTGGGTGGTGCTCGCGCTGGCCGTCATCCTGCTTCTTGCAGTGGGATCCGACTACAACCTGCTGCTGATCTCCCGGTTCAAGGAGGAAATTCATGCCGGCTTGAACACCGGCATCATCCGAGCGATGGCGGGCTCCGGGTCGGTGGTCACCTCGGCCGGCATCGTGTTCGCGGTGACCATGTGTGCGTTCGTCTTCAGCGGTTTCCAGGTGCTCGGTCAGATCGGGACGACGATCGGCCTCGGCTTGCTGTTCGACACGCTGATCGTGCGATCTTTCATGACGCCTTCTGTCGCAAGGATTCTCGGGCGCTGGTTCTGGTGGCCGCAACGGGTGCGCCCGCGCCCGGCCAGCACCATGCTGCGGCCCTACGGTCCGCGTCCGGCGGTTCGGCAGCTGTTGCTGTGGGAAGACGACGACCCGGCGGTGCTGTCCGGTTCGACTTCGCCGGCGCTGTCCGGCACGGCGCGCTAGCGCAGCAGGGTGGCCACGATCCCGGCCAGGTAGCCCAGGCGAGCCACCTCCGACGGCCGGAACTCCGGGCCCGGGCGGCCCAGCACCACCGCGGTGTGCGGATCACCCAGCGGGGCCGCGACCATCGTGGTGTCCATGTCGCGCCACGCCTGCGGCACCCAGTCGCCCGCGCTGTCCAGCGTCACCGCCCGCTCGAGGGGCAGCCACGGGGCCGAATCCGCCCGCGTCTCCGGCGCACCCGGGCTGGACGCCAGCCGCTCCAGCCCGTCGCCGGCACTGCGCACCACGGTGCACCAGCTGACCCGCAGCACCCGGGGCGCCTCGTCGGCCAGGACCTGCAGCCGGGAGGCGTTGTCGCCGGCGGCGGCGACGTGGTCGAGCAGTTCCAGCTCGCGATGGGCCTCCAGCAACCCGGTGTGCGGCCGCACGCTGTCCACCCGCACACCGTTGAGCGATTCCGCGGCGGTGATCAGCGTGTCCGGCATCGCCCCGGGCGGCAATTCGATCACCAGGTCGTCGATCGCATACCCCGAGCTGCGCTCGACCACGTCGAGCGACAGGATGTCGGCGCCGACCGAACCGAGCGCGACCGCCAGCGAGCCCAGGCTGCCCGGGCGGTCGACCAGCTCGATGCGCAACAAATACGACGGCACGGCCAACACTGTTACACAGCGATGCGTGCACTGCATTTCTGCGGATAACCGGCGGCCCTGAACCCGGCCCCGCGCGCGCGACTAGGCTTTCCTGTCGTGTCTCAGATCTCCCGCGACGAGGTGGCGCACCTGGCCCGGCTGTCCCGGCTGGCGCTGACCGATAGCGAGCTCGACAGCTTCGCCGGCCAGCTCGACGCCATCCTGACCCACGTCAGCCAGGTGCAGGCGGTCGACGTCACCGGCGTCGAAGCGACCGACAACCCGCTCAAGGACGTGAACGTCACCCGCCCCGACGAACCGACCCCCTGCCTGACACAGTCGGAGGCGCTGGCCCAGGCGCCCGAGGCCGCCGACGGCCGCTTCGCGGTGCCGCAAATCCTGGGGGACAGCGAGTGAACGACATCGTCCGGTCCGACGCCGCGACCCTGGCGGCCAGGATCGCCGCCAAGGAGCTGTCGTCGGTCGAGGTCACCCAGGCGTGCCTGGACCAGATCGCGGCGACCGACGACCGCTACCACGCCTTCCTGCACGTGGCCGCCGACGAGGCGCTTGCCGCGGCGGCCGCCGTCGACAAGCAGGTCGACGAGGCGATGGCCGCGGGGGAGCGGCTGCCCTCACCGCTGGCCGGGGTGCCGCTGGCGCTCAAGGACGTCTTCACCACCATCGACATGCCCACCACCTGCGGCTCCAAAATTCTCGAGGGCTGGCGTTCCCCCTATGACGCCACCCTCACCACGCGGTTGCGTGCCGCGGGCATCCCGATCCTCGGCAAGACCAACATGGACGAGTTCGCGATGGGCAGCTCGACGGAGAACTCCGCCTACGGCCCCACCCGCAACCCGTGGGACCTCGACCGGGTGCCCGGTGGCTCCGGGGGAGGCAGCGCGGCGGCGCTGGCCGCGTTCCAGGCTCCGCTGGCCATCGGGTCCGACACCGGCGGCTCGATCCGGCAGCCGGCGGCGCTGACCGCGACGGTCGGCGTCAAGCCCACCTACGGCACCGTGTCGCGCTACGGGCTGGTGGCCTGCGCGTCGTCGCTTGACCAGGGCGGCCCGTGCGCTCGCACGGTGCTGGACACCGCGCTGCTGCACCAGGTGATCGCCGGGCACGACACCCGCGACTCCACGTCCGTCGAAGCGGCGGTGCCCGACGTCGTCGGGGCCGCCAAAGCCGGCGCGGCCGGTGACCTCAAGGGCGTGCGGGTCGGAGTCGTGAAGCAGCTGCGCGGCGACGGCTACCAGCCGGGGGTGCTGGCTTCGTTCGAGGCCGCCGTCGGGCGGCTGACCGAGCTGGGCGCCGAGGTGACCGAAGTCGACTGCCCGCACTTCGAATACGCGCTGGCCGCCTACTACCTGATCTTGCCGTCGGAGGTGTCGAGCAACCTGGCCCGCTTCGACGCGATGCGCTACGGGCTGCGCGTCGGCGACGACGGGACACACAGCGCCGAGGAGGTTATGGCGCTGACCCGGGCCGCCGGTTTCGGTCCGGAAGTCAAGCGGCGCATCATGATCGGCACCTACGCGCTGTCGGCCGGCTATTACGACGCCTATTACAACCAGGCCCAGAAGGTTCGCACGCTGATCGCCCGCGACCTGGACCGCGCCTACGAGTCGGTCGACGTGGTGGTGTCGCCGGCGACACCGAGTCCCGCCTTCCCGCTGGGGGAGAAGGTGGACGACCCGCTGGCGATGTACCTGTTCGATCTGTGCACGCTGCCCCTCAACCTGGCCGGCCACTGCGGCATGTCGGTGCCTGCGGGGCTGTCCCCGGACGACGGGCTGCCGGTCGGGCTGCAGATCATGGCGCCGGCGTTGGCCGACGACCGCCTCTACCGGGTTGGCGCCGCGTACGAGGTGGCCCGCGGCCCGCTACCGTCGGCACCCACCCTGTAGCGCCGAGTCCGGAGCGATTTTGCGCTTGCCCGCGCCATAGGGGCGTCGCCCCAGGCAAGATGAAGGCATGCGGATCGGAGTTCTCACTGGTGGTGGTGACTGTCCGGGGCTGAACGCCGTCATCCGGGCGGTGGTGCGCACCTGCGACGCCCGCTACGGCTCGTCGGTGGTCGGCTTTCAGGACGGGTGGCGCGGGTTACTGGAAAACCGGCGTATCCAACTGCAGAACGACGACCGCAACGACCGGCTGCTGGCCAAGGGCGGCACGATGCTGGGGACCGCCCGGGTGCACCCCGACAAACTGCGCGCCGGGCTGGACCAGATCAAGCAGACCCTGGACGACAACGGCATCGACGTGCTCATCCCGATCGGCGGTGAAGGCACGCTGACCGCCGCGCACTGGCTGTCCGAGGAGAACGTTCCCGTCGTCGGCGTGCCGAAGACCATCGACAACGACATCGATTGCACCGACGTCACTTTCGGCCACGATACCGCGCTCACCGTCGCCACCGACGCAATCGACCGGCTGCACAGCACCGCCGAATCCCACCAGCGGGTGATGCTGGTGGAGGTGATGGGCCGGCACGCGGGCTGGATCGCGCTGAACGCCGGCCTGGCCTCGGGCGCGCACATGACACTGATCCCCGAGCAGCCCTTCGACGTCGAGGAGGTGTGCCGGTTGGTCAAACGCCGCTTCCAGCGCGGAGATTCGCACTTCATCTGCGTGGTCGCCGAGGGAGCCAAACCCATCCCGGGCTCAATCTCGCTGCGCGAGGGCGGGCTTGACGAGTTCGGCCACGAGAAGTTCACCGGTGTCGCGGCCCAGCTAGGTGCCGAGGTGGAGAAGCGGATCAACAAGGACGTCCGGGTGACCGTGCTGGGCCACGTCCAGCGCGGCGGGACGCCGACGGCCTTCGACCGGGTGCTGGCCACCCGGTTCGGCGTCAACGCCGCCGACGCCGCGCACGCCGGTGAGTACGGCCAGATGGTGTCGTTGCGGGGGCAGGACATCGGCCGGGTGGCCCTGGCCGACGCGGTGCGCCAGCTCAAGCTGGTGCCCGAAAGCCGGTACGACGACGCCGCCGCCTTCTTCGGCTGACCCCGCGAAATTCGGCAAACGGCGGGTGGCCCTGGTCTGACTTCGGCCTGGCCAGGGGTTGAATTCGCCCGGCTACCGGCCAGCTGCGGGCCGTTTGCGCAAATTCGTGGTTTCCGGACGGGTTCCCCGCGGTTATACCTCCGGAGTGAGCAACCGCGGTTCGATTCGCGGAGTCGTTCAGCACCCCGCGGCGACGGCGGGGCCGGTGGGCCCGCCGGCCCGTCGCCCGCGACCGCCCGGTTGGCGCGTCGATGCCGATCCGGCGGCCGCCACGATGCCTCAGCCCCATCCTTCGGATCCGGCCATCCGCGGGCCGCAGTTCAGGCCACCCCCGCCCGCGCCCGCATCACGGGTCCCCCCGGTACGGCGGCCCGCGCGACTGCCGGGCGGGACGGCGCTGGACGGTCTCGACCTGCAGGAGCGCGACGGCTCCTCCCGGTTCAGCTGGCGAGAAGTGATCCATCGCCTGACGGGCGTCGATCTGGGCCCCGGCAAAGACGCACGGTACAAAGAGGACTTGCGCAACCGCATCCGCGCTGAGGTGGGCGGGGCGTTTCCCATCGCCGTGCTCAACCTCAAGGGTGGCGTCGGCAAGACCGCTGTGGTGGAGGCGCTCGGGTCGACGTTCGCCGACGCGCGCAACGACCGGATCATCGCCGTCGACATGGACGCCGGCGACCTGGCGGATCGCCACGGCAAGCCCAACGCGCTGGGAATGGCCGAGCTGCTCGCCGACGACACGGTCACGAGCTACCCGGACGTGCGCGCTCATACCTACATGAACAACTTCGGCCTGGAAGTGCTCGGACTGCCCGACTACGCGCACACCGATTGGCGGCTCGAGCGTCATGACGCGGTGAAGGCATTTTCGATCCTGCGCAACCACTATTCGGTGGTGCTGGTGGACTGCGCGAAGGCGCTCAATTCGGGTGTGATGGATGCCGTCCTGCGTGAGGCGCTGGCGCTGGTCGTTGTGACCAGCACGTCCATAGACGCGATTCGGAAAACCGCTACCACTTTGGATTGGTTGGCCAACAACGCATATCAATGGCTGATGCAGTCGACGGTATTGGCGATCAACCACGTGGAGCCGGCCAAGGTGGAACTGCTGGCCGCCAAGGAGCTAGAGCGATTGTCCGCGCGCGTCGGCGCAACGGTGGTGCTGCCGTTCGATCGACACATACACGGCGGGAACCAGATCGAACTGGACCGGCTGAGCAAGGAAAGCCGGCGAAGTTACCTCGAGATGGCGGCCGTGCTGGCCGACATGTTCCCGGGCAGGGGTGGGGAGCCCCACCGGTTCCCCGCGTCGCGCTCACCGCACTGGCCCTGATCGCCCGGCTCCGCCGCGCTGACCCTCTTCGCCCGGCTCCGCCGAGCTCGAGGTCGCCACTAGGATCGGCTGCATGAGTGTTGCTGCCAGCGCCGATCTCATGAACTACGACGAGGTCCTCGCGCGCTTCGACCCGGTACTCGGCCTCGAGGTGCACGTCGAGCTGTCGACCGTCACCAAGATGTTCTGCGGCTGCTCCACCGCCTTCGGCGCCGAGCCCAACACGCAGGTATGCCCCGTCTGCCTCGGGCTGCCCGGCTCGCTACCGGTGCTCAACCGCACGGCGGTGGAATCGGCGATCCGGATCGGGCTGGCCCTCAACTGCGAGATCGTGCCCTGGTGCCGGTTCGCCCGGAAGAACTACTTCTACCCGGACATGCCCAAGAACTACCAGATTTCCCAGTACGACGAGCCGATCGCGATCAACGGATACCTGGAAGCGCCGCTGGACGACGGCACCACCTGGCGGGTCGAGATCGAGCGCGCGCACATGGAGGAGGACACCGGCAAGCTCACCCACCTGGGCAGCGAGACCGGCCGCATCCACGGCGCGACGACCTCGCTGCTCGACTACAACCGGGCCGGTGTGCCGCTGATCGAGATCGTCACCAAGCCGATCGTCGGTGCCGGCGACCGGGCCCCCCAGATCGCCCGGGCTTATGTCACGGCATTGCGAGACCTGTTGCGCGCCTTGGGCGTATCCGATGTCAGGATGGACCAGGGGTCGATGCGTTGCGACTCCAACGTTTCGCTGATGCCCAAGGGTGCCGTCGAGTTCGGCACCCGCACCGAGACCAAGAACGTCAACTCGCTGAAAAGCGTTGAGGTGGCGGTGCGTTACGAAATGCAGCGGCAGGCCGCCGTCCTCGCGTCCGGCGGTCAGATCATCCAGGAGACCAGGCACTTTCACGAGGCCGGGTACACCAGCCCGGGCCGGGCCAAGGAGACCGCCCAGGACTACCGCTATTTCCCCGAGCCCGACCTCGAACCCGTGGCGCCCAGCCGTGAATTGGTCGAGCAGCTGCGCCAGACGATCCCGGAGCTACCGTGGCTGAGCCGCAAGAGGATTCAGGACGAATGGGGCGTTTCCGACGAGGTGATGCGCGACCTGGTCAACGCCGGCGCCGTCGACTTGGTGATCGAGACGGTCAAGCACGGCGCCACCAGCGAGCAGGCGCGCGCCTGGTGGGGAAACTTCTTGGTGCAGAAGGCCAATGAGGCCAACATCGGCCTGGACGAGCTGACCATCACCCCGGCTCAGGTCGCCGCGGTGATCGCGCTCGTGGACGAGGGCAAGCTGTCCAACAAGCTGGCCCGCCAGGTTGTGGAGGGGGTGCTGGCCGGCGAGGGCGAGCCCGGGCAGGTGATGACGGCCCGCGGCCTCGAGCTGGTGCGCGACGACTCGGTGACCCAGGCCGCGGTCGACGAGGCGCTGGCCGCCAATCCCGATGTGGCGGAGAAGATCCGGGGCGGCAAGGTGGCCGCGGCCGGCGCGATCGTCGGCGCGGTGATGAAGGCCACCCGGGGCCAGGCCGACGCGGCTCGGGTCCGCGAACTGGTGCTGGCGGCCTGCGGGCAGGGGTAGCCGGCCCACCAGGAGCAACTCGGCGGGACGCGCGAGACTTCAGCCCATCATTAGCCGAGTCTCGAACGCGATATCACCCGCGATATCGAATTCACGAATCATGTGGTGGTTCGCCCCCGGTAGGGATGTGGCTGCTGTGGCGTGCTCCGGCAGGCCCCAATCAGGTCTTGTCGTCGTTGTTGCGCGGGAAACCGCCGCCCTGCGGGAACAGCGGGAACACCACGTCGTCGAGCTTCTCGGCGTCGCCGGCGGTCTTGTTGACGGTTGCGCCCCAAACGTTTCCGTCCGGGGACATCCGCAGCGCCCACGCGTGGGCGTGGGTGTCCTTGCGGACCACGTCGGGTTCACCGGTGACGGCACCCGTCGCGGGAGCCAGCCGCACTGCGACCGTCAGCTTGGTGTTGATCAGGTTGACCAGCACGGTCCCGTCCATTGCCGCGCAGCCGGCCACGCCGGGCTTGTCCGGCCAGGTCCACACCGTGGAGACCTCGGAGGTCTTGGTGATGCGCTGCAACCGATCCGCCGTCGGCGTGCGGTCGGCGACGTAGAGCGAGCCGTCGACGGGGTCGATGCACAGGCCGCCGCCCGCGCCGACGCCCGACAGCGCCGTCGTCGGCGGGGCCTGACCGATGGTGGTCGGCTGCTCGATGCGAAGCACCTTGCCGGCCAGCGATTTAGGATCCGCCGCCGCCGCGGGGTTACCCGCATCGCCGGTCATCACGACCAGCGTGGTGGGGCTGGTGAAGATCAGCGCGCCGGTGTTCCCGGTGGCGCCCTTGGGGATCCCGGTCAGGATGTCTTTCGGGATGTCGCCGTCGGCCACCCGGATCACCCGATTGTCGGTAGGCGTGCTGACGTAGGCGTACATGAGCCGGTCTTGCGTGTAGGTCGGCGACAGCACGATGTCCATCAGCCCGCCGTCCCCGGAGGGGTCGACCGGGATGACCATCTTCACCTTCGGCTCGGCGCTCACCGAGATCTCCTTGACCGCGCCGGTGGTGCGCTCGGCGACCAGCGCGGTTTTGCTGTCGGGACCCATGATCAGTCCGCTGGTGCTCTCCAGGCAGCCCTGCATCACGCCAGGAGCCGGGCACGCCTTGGGGAACGGCGTCGGCGGTAGCGGCGGCGGTGGGGGAGGCGTCGAACTGGGTTGGGGCTTGAGTTCGGGGTTGGTGGTGAACGGCTGCGACTGGGCGTCGTTGAATCGTGCGCAGCCGCTCGCGACGAGCACCACCGCGCAAAGCGCGGCGAACCCGCACCGAACCGAGCGCCCTAATCGCATGACCGACAGGCTACGGATAGTGCGGCCGCCCCCGCCACACGCATGCGCTGCCCGCCCGGCGCGACGCGATCCGAGCGCGCCCGGGAACGGCCCACGGGCGGCGCCTGGCCCCCGTTTTGCGGCCGGATTGGGCCCTGCGTCGCCCCGCGGAAGGCGTTTTCAGGCCGATCTGGACGTGTTCGGCGGGCAAACCGCCGATTGCCTGGCGAAAGCGCCGCTCAAATCCCCAATTCGGCGGCAAATGCCCTTACCCTGACACGCGTGACCAGTCAACCGAATGACGGACATTGGCAGCGGCCCGGCGAATCCCCGGAGCCAACTCCAGGTCGCCCCGCGACGGCGCGTGTGGTTGACCCCGAAGACGATCTGACGCCCGTCGGCTACCCCGGCGACTTCAACCCCTCCACCGGAACCACCACCGTCATCCCCTACATGGGCGACCACGCCGGCGGGTCCAGCGCGGCGGGGTACAACGTGCTCGACCAACAGGAGCCGTTGCCCTACGTCCAGCCGCAGGCATCGCGGCACGCAGCGGCCGAGCCCGCCGAGATCGACGCGGACGAACACCACGGCCGGCTGCACGAAGTGGGCCGCCGTGGAACCCAGCACCTGGGTTTGCTGATCTTGCGGGTCGGGCTCGGTGTCGTGCTGGCCGCCCACGGGTTGCAGAAGCTGACCGGCTGGTGGGGCGGCTCCGGCGTGGGCGGGTTCAAGAACTCACTGTCCGACGTCGGCTACCAGCACGCCGACATCCTGGCCTACGTCAGCGCCGGCGGCGAGCTCGTCGCGGGCGTTCTTCTGGTGCTCGGTCTGTTCACCCCGGTGGCCGCGGCCGGCGCGCTCGCCTTTCTGATCAACGGCATGCTGGCCACCATCACCGCGCGGCCGCATCCGCACAGCTTCACGTACTTCCTGCCCGACGGGCACGAATACCAGATCAGCCTGATCGTGATGGCCGTCGCGGTGATCCTGTGCGGGCCGGGCCGCTACGGCCTCGACGCGCGACGGGGCTGGGCGCATCGGCCCTTCATCGGGTCGTTCGTCGCGCTGCTGGTCGGCATCGCCGCAGGCATCGCGGTGTGGGTGCTGCTCAACGGGGTCAACCCGATCGCCTGACCCTCACTGATACGGGTTAGGCACCCGTCCCGAGCTGGCCTCGGTCAGCTGCGGCAGCGTCGCGAACGTCACCGCGGGCAGGCGCACCTCCGCGCCGCTCTTGAGGTGCGCGCGTGCCCAGGAACCCCGATGGAAGCGCAGCCCGTCGATGTCATCCCAGTCCACCGTCTGGCTGCCCAGCAGCGTGCGGACCGTCACGCCTCGATCGTCGGCGACGGTCCGCAACCGGACGATCAGCGCCGACAGCAGCACGGGGATCACCAGCAGTGGCGCCGAGGGCGGCCAGAGCATCACCGGGATCAGCAGCCCGAGGGTGAAGAACCCGACGGCCAGGTGCGCGATCGGGGACACCTTGATCACGACGGGTGTGTGGGAAGACGAACCGGTAGCCACCCGACCATCATTTCACCCGTCGCGGGGGGCCGGATCTGTGCGCGGGCCACGGGGCGCGGATTTGACTGCTGAGCTGTGCGAAGGCTACCGTCGGACGTTATGGATACCGCCGGACAGCCCGGGATGCTCGTAGTAATTAGTCGGCGCGTTGGTGCCTGACTAGCCTCTTCGGCATTTGAAGCTATCCAGACCAACGCGCAACCCTCGTGCAGCAGAAGAGCTGTCGGGGGTTTTTTGTTGCCCCCAGCGAGACTCCCAGAGTGAATAAGGACGAAAGACAGTGAGCGCACCCACCAGGCAGCACGCCACCCAGCCGGAGCGTGCCGCCGACATCGCCACGGACGCGGCGGAAACGCCGGCAGCCGCCCCCGCACGGAAGCCGAAACGTGTTGGGCCCGAGAAACTTACCGGCGCACAGTCGGTGATCCGGTCGCTGGAGGAGCTCGACGTCGAGGTCATCTTCGGGATTCCCGGCGGCGCCGTGTTGCCGGTTTACGATCCGCTGTTCGACTCGAAAAAGCTTCGCCACGTGCTGGTTCGGCACGAGCAGGGCGCCGGTCACGCCGCGAGCGGCTACGCCCACGCCACCGGCAAGGTCGGGGTGTGCATGGCGACGTCGGGCCCCGGCGCCACCAACCTGGTCACGCCGCTGGCCGACGCCCAAATGGACTCGGTGCCCGTCGTCGCCATCACCGGTCAGGTCGGTCGCACGCTGATCGGCACCGACGCCTTCCAGGAAGCCGACATCTCGGGCATCACGATGCCGATCACCAAGCACAACTTCCTGGTCCGCTCCGGCGACGAGATCCCGCAGGTGATGGCCGAGGCGTTCCACATCGCGTCCTCCGGCCGCCCCGGCGCGGTGCTGGTCGACATCCCCAAAGACGTGCTGCAGGGGCAGTGCACGTTCAGTTGGCCGCCGCGCATGGACCTGCCCGGCTACAAGCCGAACACCAAGCCGCACAACCGGCAGATCCGCGAGGCCGCCAAGCTGATCGCCGACGCCCGCAAGCCGGTCCTCTACGTCGGTGGTGGCGTCATCCGCGGGGAGGCGACCGAGCAGCTGCGCGAGCTGGCCGAGCTGACCGGCATCCCGGTGGTCACCACCCTGATGGCGCGCGGGGCGTTCCCCGACAGCCACCGCCAGCACATGGGCATGCCCGGTATGCACGGCACCGTCGCCGCGGTGGCGGCGCTGCAGCGCAGCGACCTGCTGATCGCCCTGGGCACACGCTTCGACGACCGGGTGACCGGGAAGCTCGACACCTTCGCGCCCGAGGCGAAAGTCATTCACGCCGACATCGACCCGGCCGAGATCGGCAAGAACCGCCACGCCGACGTGCCGATCGTCGGCGACGTCCAAGCGGTCATCACCGACCTGATCGCGATGCTGCGGCACTACGACATCCCCGGCAGCGTCGACATGACGGAGTGGTGGGCCTATCTGGACAGCGTTCAGTCCACCTACCCGCTGAGCTACGACCCGCAAAGCGACGGCAGTCTCGGCCCGGAATACGTCATCGAGAAGCTCGGCCAGATCGCCGGGCCCGACGCGGTGTACGTCGCCGGGGTGGGCCAGCACCAAATGTGGGCCGCGCAGTTCATCTCGTATGAGAAACCGCGCACCTGGATCAACTCCGGTGGGCTGGGCACCATGGGGTTCGCCATACCGGCCGCCATGGGGGCCAAGATGGCTCGCCCGGAGGCCGAGGTGTGGGCCATCGACGGCGACGGCTGCTTCCAGATGACCAACCAGGAGCTGGCCACCTGCGCCATCGAAGGCGTGCCGATCAAGGTGGCGCTGATCAACAACGGCAACCTGGGCATGGTGCGTCAGTGGCAGACGCTGTTCTACGAGGAGCGGTATTCGCAGACGGACCTGGCCACGCACTCGCATCGCATCCCCGACTTCGTGAAGCTCGCGGAGGCGCTGGGCTGTGTCGGATTGCGTTGCGAGCGTGAGGAAGACGTCGAGGACGTGATCAACGCGGCCCGGGCGATCACCGATCGTCCCGTGGTGATCGACTTCATCGTCGGCGCCGACGCGCAGGTGTGGCCGATGGTCGCCGCGGGCACCAGCAACGACGAGATCCAGGCCGCCCGCGGCATTCGCCCGCTCTTCGACGACGAGAGCGAAGGGCACGCCTGATGCACACGCACACGCTGTCGGTGTTGGTGGAGGACAAGCCCGGTGTGCTCGCCCGCGTGGCGGCTCTGTTCTCCCGGCGCGGTTTCAACATCGAGTCGCTGGCCGTCGGGGCCACCGAGCAAAAGGACATGTCGCGCATGACGATTGTGGTCAGCGCGGAGGAGACCCCACTCGAGCAGATCACCAAGCAGCTCAACAAGCTGATCAACGTCATCAAGATCGTCGAGCTCGACGACGGGGCCGCGGTGTCCCGGGAGTTGGCGCTGATCAAGGTGCGCGCCGACGCGGGCAGCCGCAGTCAGGTGATCGAGGCGGTGAACCTGTTCCGCGCCAAGGTGATTGACGTATCGACTGAGGCGCTGACGATCGAGGCTACCGGTGACCGCGGCAAGATCGAGGCGCTGCTGCGGGTGCTGGAACCGTTCGGCATCCGCGAGATAGTCCAATCGGGAGTGGTGTCGTTGTCCCGCGGTCCGCGCGGCATCGCCACGGCCAAGTAACACACAAGGAGATATTGAAACAGTGGCACTAGAAATGTTCTACGACGACGACGCAGACCTGTCGATCATCCAGGGCCGCAAGGTCGGCGTCATCGGGTACGGCAGCCAGGGGCACGCGCATTCGCTGAGCCTGCGCGACTCGGGTGTGCAGGTTCGCGTCGGGCTCAAGGAGGGTTCGAAGTCGCGGGCCAAGGTGGAGGAGCAGGGCCTGGAGGTCGACACGCCCGCCGAGGTGGCCAAGTGGGCCGACGTCATCATGCTGTTGGCGCCCGACACCGCGCAGGCGGACATCTTCAAGAACGACATCGAGCCCAACCTCAAGCCCGGTGACGCGCTGTTCTTCGGGCACGGTCTCAACATTCACTTCGGTCTGATCA
>NZ_LZIX01000336.1:0-28301 GCF_001666955.1 Mycobacterium sp. E735
GCGTCTTCGTCGGCGCGGGCACACGTGTCGGCGGCGTGGCGGGCCGCCGTCGCCGCGGCGCTTGCCCAGGCGTATTGCAGCGGCGTCGCCGTGCACGCCGCCGAGGAATGCGTCCAGCTGCACGGCGGCATCGGCATGACGTGGGAGTATCCCGCGCACCTTTACCTCAAGCGGGCCAAGAGCGATCAGTTGATCTTCGGCACCGCCTACCGCCACCGCGCCCGGCTGGGCGAGTTGGTGGACCTGCCGCCGAAATAGTTGGGCTCGGATTGATTTTTTCCCCGCGGCCCGTCGGGGGAGCGTGTAATGCGTTTTCCCGCCGCTGTATTCGTGGGAGGGCGCGCTTCTCGTTGGAAGATGGGCGCGCACGGCGGGCCGCCGTTTTGTGAGACAGTGTCGGTCCGCGGTGGCCCGACGACGTGGCCGGCCGCGCCGTGCGGAGGTGAAAACATCGGAATGCGGGTGTTGCTGTCAACTCACGATTCGCGCGGGGCGGTCGAACCGTTGGCGGCACTCGGGGTTCAGTTGCGAGCGAACGGCGCGGAAGTTCGGGTATGCGCGCCGCCGGACCAGGAATTCGCGGACCTGCTGGCCGGAATCGGCTTGGAGCTGAGTCCATTCGGCGATTCATGGCGCGCCAGGGCGGCCGGGCTCACGCCGTCGGAGGACGACCTACGCCGGCACCTGGACGGGCTCGTCGCCGCGCAATTCGACACGGTTGCCGACGCGGCCGACGGCTGTGACCTCCTCGTCGCAACCGGCTTTCCACCGGTGGCGGCGGGAGCGCGGTCGGTGGCCGAGCGCCTGGGCATCCCTTACGTCTACGTGAGCTACCAGCCGACGATCCTGCCGTCACCGCACCACATGCCCCCGACGTACGCAGGCCAGATCCCGCCGGGCGCGATCGACAACCGGGTGTTGTGGCAGATGGACGCGCAGCACATGCACACGCTGTTCGGGACGACGCTCAACAACCACCGCGCGTCGCTGGGCCTGCCGCCGGTGGATGACAT
This sequence comes from Mycobacterium sp. E735, assembly GCF_001666955.1. Classification (NCBI taxonomy): domain Bacteria; kingdom Bacillati; phylum Actinomycetota; class Actinomycetes; order Mycobacteriales; family Mycobacteriaceae; genus Mycobacterium; species Mycobacterium sp. E735. The sequence goes on from NZ_LZIX01000336.1 coordinate 1,014, forward strand.
CCGCGACCACGCCCTGACCGACCGGCCGTGGCTGGCGGCGGATCCGACCCTGGGCCCGTGGCCGGAGGGCAGCGGGCTGGACGTGGTCCAGACGGGGGCGTGGCTGCTCTGCGATGAACGCCCGTTGCCTGCGGACGTGGCGGCGTTCCTGGACGACGGGCCGCCGCCGGTGTACGTCGGCTTCGGCAGCATGCCCATGCGCGCCGCGAGCGACGTCTCCCGCGCGGTCGTCGAGGCCGTCCGCGCCCTGGGCCACCGGGCGATTCTCTACCGCGGCTGGTCCGGCCTGACCCCGATAGACGACCGGGACGATTGCCTGGCCGTCGGTGAGCTCAACCACCGGGCGCTCTTCGCCCGGGTCGCGGCCGTCGTGCACCACGGCGGTGCGGGCACCACGACCACCGCCGCGCTGGCCGGCGCGCCGCAGGTGTTGGTGCCGCAGGGGGCCGACCAGCCGTACTGGGCCGGCCGGGTGGCGGAGCTGGGCATCGGCATCGCGCACGGCGGCCCGGCCCCCACCGCCCGGTCGCTGACGGCCGCCCTGAAGACCGTCCTGGCGCCGGAGACCGGTGCGCGGGCGGGCGTCGTGGCCACCAAGATCCGTACCGACGGGGCGATGGCGGCGGCGTCGTTGCTGCTCGACGGGTTAGCGCGGTAGCGCGGAACCGAAGACCTCGGTCATGGCCTGCCAGTGCCGCTCGGCCGCGACGGGGTCGTACGGCGCGTTGTCCGGGACCGCGAACCCGTGGCCGGCCGGATACCACTCGATGGTGTGCTGCACGCCGGCTGCGGTCAGCGCCTTGTCCAGCTGTTCGGCGTCGTCATGTGTGAAGGAGGCGTCGTCCTTGGCGCCGCCCACGTACACCGTCGCGCTCATCCGGTCGGCCAGCAGGTGGGGCTGTCCGCGGCGTCGCTCACCAGGCCACCGCCGTGGAACGACGCCGCGGCGGCGACGCGCTCGGGTACCCGGCCGGCGACGATCAGCGACGCCCGCCCGCCCATGCAGTAGCCGCACACGCCGAAGCGTTCCCCGGACACCTCCGGGCGGGCCGCCAGGTAGTCGAAGAACGCGACGGCGTCGCCGGCGATCTTGTCGGGGGTGAGGCTGCCGATCATGCCGAACAGCCGCCTGCGCTCCCGCTCGTCGCCGAACACGGTGCCCATGTCGAACGGGGCCCAGTCGCCGCTGCGGTAATACACGTCGGGGAGCAGCACGGCGTAACCGAAGCCGGCCAGCTTGGCGGCCATCTCGTCGAAGGTGTCACGCACCCCGCCGGCATCGCAGTACATGATTACGCCCGGCCAGGGACCCGGACCCGCTGGCGTGAACAGGCCGACGGGGCAGCTGCCGTCGGCGGTGGTGATGGAGTCGGTGAATTGCGGCATGGCCTCCGTTTTACTCCCGGCCGCCGCGGCTAAGCTGGCCGCGTGCCGATCCCGACGCCCTATGAGGACCTGCTGCGCCTGGTGCTCGAACGGGGCACGGCCAAATCCGACCGCACCGGCACCGGGACCCGCAGCCTGTTCGGCCAGCAATTGCGCTACGACCTGTCGGCCGGCTTCCCGCTGCTGACCACCAAGAAGGTGCATCTCAAGTCGGTCATCTACGAGTTGCTGTGGTTCTTGCGCGGCGACTCCAACGTCGCCTGGCTGCACGAGCACGGAGTCACCATCTGGGACGAATGGGCAAGCGAGACGGGCGATCTCGGGCCGATATACGGCGTGCAGTGGCGATCCTGGCCCACGCCGACCGGTGAGCACGTCGACCAGATCAGCGCGGCGCTTCAGTTGCTGCGCACGGACCCGAACTCGCGGCGCATCATCGTGTCGGCCTGGAACGTCGGGGAGATCCCGCAGATGGCGCTGCCGCCGTGCCACGCCTTCTTCCAGTTCTACGTGGCGGACGGTCGGCTCAGTTGCCAGCTGTATCAGCGCAGCGCCGACCTGTTTCTCGGTGTGCCGTTCAACATCGCCAGCTACGCGCTGCTCACCCACATGATGGCCGCCCAGGCCGGCCTGGCGGTCGGCGAGTTCGTCTGGACGGGCGGCGACTGCCACATCTACGACAACCACGTCGAGCAGGTGCGCACCCAGCTGAGTCGCGAGCCCCGCCCCTACCCGGAACTGGTACTGGCGCAGCGTGATTCGATCTTCGACTACACCTACGAGGACGTGGTCGTCAAGAATTACGACCCGCATCCGGCGATCAAAGCGCCGGTCGCGGTATGACCGAACTCGGGCTGATCTGGGCTCAGTCGACATCCGGCATCATCGGTCGCGGCGGCGACATCCCCTGGCGGGTGCCTGAGGACTTGATCCGGTTCAAAGAGCTGACCGTGGGGCATACGGTCGTGATGGGCCGGCGCACATGGGAGTCCTTGCCGAGCAAGGTCCGGCCGCTGCCGGGCCGCAAAAATGTCGTACTCTCGCGAAGGAGCGATTTCGTTGCCGACGGCGCGCAGATCGCCGGATCGCTCGAGGCGGCTCTCGCCGAATGCGAGGGTGAGCCGCAGACCTGGGTGATCGGCGGCGAGCAGGTGTATCTGCTCGCGCTGCCGCGCGCCACGCGGTGCGAGGTCACCGAGGTCGAAGTCGACCTGCGGCGCGACGACGACGACGCCGTGGCGCCGGTGCTCGACGACAGCTGGCTGGGTGAGACGGGGGAGTGGCAGGTCAGCCGCACGGGGTTGCGGTACCGCCTGCACAGCTACCGTCGGGCATGAGTGTCGGTCTCCGCGACCGTGACACACTCGGACGCGGGGGTCGGTCTCACCAGGTCACCACACGTTGCCAGAAGGGGGAATTGGCAGTGATAACCGAACCCACGAGAGCGTTCACGCGCATTTTCAGGGGCTACGATCCGTCCGCGGTCGACGCCCACATCGAGATGCTGACCACCAAGCAGCAGTTGTTGCTCGACGATGTCGAGAACCTGAGGAGCCGGCTGAAGGCGGCCGGCGACGAGACGGCCGCGCTGCGCAAGGAGGTCGCCGTCCTCGCCGACACCTCGCCTTCCCCCCACGCGGTGCAGCGCCGCATGGCGCAGATGCTGCGCCGCGCGGTCGACGAGGTCGCCGAGATGCAGGCCGAGGCGCGCAGCGAGGCGGACGCGATGATCGCCGCGGCCGAGGCCGAGGTCCAGGCCGCGCAGCGAAAGCACGAAGAGGAGTTGGCGGAGATGGCCGAGCAACGAAAAGCCATGGAAACCGATTACGAAGAAGCCAAGAAGCAGCTCGACGCCGAATTGGCCGAGATGCGCGCCGAAACGGAAGCGGCGATCGACAAGTCGTGGCGGGACGCGCAACGGGAGGCCGATCACTATCGTGAGCAGGCCCAGCGCGCGGCGGACGAGGCGATCCGGCAACGGATCCATGTCCTCGAGCAGCTGATGGGCGTGTTCCGCGACCTCGAAGCGGTTCCGGCCGCGCTCGAGTCGGCCTACCAGGAGCAGAAGAACGCCCCGGAGCCCAGCGTCGTCGTGCCGTTGGACGGCAAAGTCAGCACGGGTTAGCCCGCCTCGAACGGGCGGACGGACGGGCGGCGCCGCGTCGCCGCCGAGGGTTGTCGCACCCGGCCGGTATTCTCGGCGCCGTGTCGATCCCGACCCGCAGGCTGTCGGCCGCGCAAGCCCGGCGAATCGCCGTTGCCGCCCAAGGTTTTACCGAGCCGCCGCCCGCCGGTCCGATCACTCGCGCTCACCTGAAGCGGTTGATATCCAGAATTCAAGTCCTGCAACTTGATTCGGTCTCGGTCGCGGTGCGCGCCCACTACGCGCCGGTGTTCAGCCGGCTCGGGCCCTACGACCGCGACGTGTTGGATCGCGCCGCCTGGGGCCCGCGCCCGGCGCGGCTGCTGGCCGAATACTGGGCGCACGAGGCCGCGCTGGTGGCCGTCGACGACTGGCCGCTGCTGCGCTGGCGAATGCGCCAATACCGCCACGGTCGCTGGGGCACCCACATCGTCAAGGCCAACCCCCAACTCGCCGACGACATCGTCGCCGCCGTCGCCGAACTTGGCCCCAGCACCGCCGGACAGATCGAGGCGCACCTCGCCGCCGAGCCGCGCCGCAAGAAGGGCACCTGGTGGAACCGCAGCGACACCAAATGGGTCGCCGAGGCGCTGTTCGCCGCCGGTGTGCTCACCACGGCCACGCGGGTGGGCTTCGCCCGCCATTATGACCTGGTCGAACGCGTGCTGCCGGCGGCCGTGCTGGCGCGGGAGGTCGACGACGAGGAAGCCGTCCGCGAACTCACGTTGCGGGCCGCCACCGCGTTGGGCGTGGGGACCGAGGCCGACATCCGCGACTACTTCCGGCTATCGGCCCAGCAGGTCAAGCCGGCCGTCGCCGACCTGCTGGCCGCGGGGGAGATCGAGCGGGTCGAGGTCGACGGCTGGCCCGCGCCGGCCTACCTGCGCGCCGGCCGGGCGGTGCCCCGCGCCGACCGCGGCACGGCGCTGTTGTGTCCGTTCGACCCGCTGATCTTCTTTCGGCCTCGGGTGGAGCGGCTGTTCGGGTTTCATTACCGCATCGAGATCTACACGCCGGCCGCCCAGCGCCAGTACGGCTACTACGTGTGGCCGCTGCTGATGGACGGGCAACTGGTCGCCCGGGTCGACCTCAAGGCCGACCGGACCGCCGACACGCTGCGCGTCATGGGCGCCTTCGGCGAACCCGACGCGCCGCGGTCCCGCGCGGTCGAGGCGCTGGCCGGCGAACTGCGGTCGATGGCTTCGTGGCTGAGCCTGAGCGGATTCAGCGTCGCGACCCGGGGGGACCTGGCCGCCGACCTGCGGGCGGTCAGCTGATGCGGGCGACGGACAAACAGCTCAAGGACACGCTTTGGAATGCGGCCAACAAGCTGCGCGGCTCCCTGTCGGCCGGCCAGTACAAGGACGTCATCCTCGGGCTGGTCTACCTCAAGCACGCCGCGGCGGACCAGTGGAAGTTGTTGGTGGCCAACGCGGAATCGCCGAACATCGGGCGGCTCGTCGATGACGCGATGGCGGCGGCGGCGCTGCCGCGGTTTTACGAGGACCTCGACCGGCGCCGGCTCGGGGAGCTGCTGCGCCTGCTCGACGCCGCCCGATTCGGCGAGCCGGGCCGCGCGCGGGACCTGATGGGCGAGGTGTACGAGTACTTTCTGGCCAATTTCGCGCGCGCAGAGGGGCGGCGGGGCGGCGAATTCTTCACCCCGCCCAGCGTGGTCCGGGTGCTCGTCGAGGCGCTGGAACCGTCGGGCGGGCGGGTGTATGACCCGTGCTGCGGTTCGGGCGGCATGTTCGTGCAGACCGAGCGGTTCATCGCCGAACACGACGGCGATCCCGCGCGAGTGAGGATCTGCGGGCAGGAAAGCGTCGAGCAGACCTGGCGGATCGCGAAGATGAACCTCGCCGTGCACGGCGTCGACAACACGGGGCTGGGCGCGCGGTGGGCCGACACGTTCGTCGACGATCTGCACGCGGGCGTGCAAATGGACTACGTGATGGCCAATCCGCCCTTCAACATAAAAGATTGGGCCCGCGACGAGCGCGACCCCCGCTGGCGGTTCGGCGTCCCACCCGCCGGCAACGCCAACTACGCCTGGATTCAGCACATCCTGTCCAAACTGGCCCCCGGCGGCAAGGCCGGCGTGGTGATGGCCAATGGCTCGATGTCCTCGAACACATTGGGAGAGGGCGCCATTCGCGCACGGATCGTCGATGCCGACCTGGTGTCGTGCATGGTCGCCCTGCCCGCGCAACTGTTCCGCAGCACCTCGATACCGGTTTGCCTGTGGTTCTTCGACACGGACAAGGGCGAGCGGTCCGGTCAGGTGTTGTTCATCGACGCGCGCGGCTTCGGCCACCTGGTCGAGCGCGCCGAAAGGGTGTTGACGGACCAGGAGATCGTCCGCATCGGCGACACCTATCACGCGTGGCGTGGGTCGGAATCCGCCGCCGCGAAAGGCGTTACCTATCAGGATGTTCCGGGATTCTGCGCGTCCGTGTCGCTCGACGACATCGCGGCCGCCGGCTATCCGCTCACGCCCGGTCGCTATGTCGGTGCGCCGGCGGCCGAGGACGACGGCGAGCCCGTCGAGGAGAGGATCGCCGGGCTGACGGGTGACCTGCTGGCGGCGCTGGACGAATCGGCACGGCTGGACGGCGTCGTGCGCCAACAACTGGAGCGCCTGCGGTGAAGACCACGCTGGGCGACCACCTGGACTTCGGCACCGGCAGCAGGGCGCCTCGGTCGGCGCCGGGCGGACGCGTTCGCGTCTACGGCGCCAACGGGACCATCGGTTATGCCGCCGAGCACAACGCGGCCGGCCCGCTGATCGTCCTCGGGCGCGTCGGGTCGCAGTGCGGCAGCCTGCGGTACTGCGACTCCGACGCCTGGGTCACCGAGAACGCACTGGTGTGCCGGGCGAAGGACCCACGCGAGACGCGGTACTGGTACTACGCGATGCAAACCTGCCGCCTGGGCGACCACCGGGCCGGATCGGGACAGCCGCTGCTGAGCAAGAGAATCCTGCGCGACGTCGCGGTGCACAGCGTGGCGGCGCCGCAGCGCGGGGCGATCGCCGAAATGCTCGGCGCCCTTGACGACAAGATCTCGGCCAATCACCGGGTGATCGGGGCCGCCGAGAACCTGATGGTGGCCATGGCCGGGTCGGTCCGCGAGCGCGTGCCAGTGTCCAGCCTGGCGAGCCGGTCGACGGCATTCCTCGACGTGGCCGACTTCGACGACGTGGTCGCGCATTTCAGCCTTCCGGCGTTCGACGACGGGGCGAAACCCCGCGTCGTGACCGCCGACTCCGTCAGGAGCGGCAAATTCCTGCTGCCCGGGCCGTGCGTGTTGTTCGCGAAGCTCAATCCGCGGATCCCGCGAATCTGGAACGTGTCCCGCCTGCCGTCGGAAATGGCCTTGGCCAGCAGCGAGTTCGTCGTCCTGCTGCCGGTGGGGGTGGACGCGTCGACCCTGTGGTCGGCCGTGCGGCAACCGGAGGTCTCCGCATGGTTGCAACGCCGGGTCGCCGGCACGTCGGGCAGCCATCAGCGGATCCAACCGCGCGATCTGCTGGAGGTGCGGGTCCCCGACGTCCGGCACCTGCCCGCCGCGCGATTGGAGGCGATCACCGGCCTGGGCGCGCTGTGCCACGCGCGCCGCGCCGAAAGCGCGCGGTTGTCCGAGTTCCGCGACGCGCTGCTGCCGCTGCTGATATCGGGTGAGCTCCCGATTCGGTCACCACGTTAAGGTGAGCGCCGTGGCCGAGACCGCGCCGCTACGCGTGCAACTGATCGCCAAGACCGAGTTCCTGGCGCCGCCGGACGTGCCGTGGACCACCGACGCCGACGGGGGGCCGGCGCTGGTCGAATTCGCCGGCCGGGCCTGCTATCAGAGCTGGTCGAAGCCCAACCCCAAGACCGCGACCAACGCCGGCTACATCAAGCACATCATCGACGTCGGGCATTTCTCCGTGCTCGAGCACGCGAACGTCTCGTTCTACATCACCGGCGTCTCCCGCTCGCTCACACACGAGCTGATCCGGCACCGGCATTTCTCCTTCTCCCAGCTGTCGCAGCGCTACGTCCCCGAGGGTGAGTCGCAAGTCGTGGTGCCCCCGGGCATGGAAGACGACCCCGAACTCCAGCGCATCCTGACCGAGGCCGCCGACGCCAGCCGGGCCACCTACGCCGACCTGCTGGCCAGGCTGGAGGCCAAGTTCGCCGACCAGCCGAACGCCATCCTGCGGCGCAAGCAGGCGCGGCAGGCCGCTCGGGCCGTGCTGCCGAACGCGACCGAAACCCGCATCGTCGTGACCGGCAACTACCGGACCTGGCGCCACTTCATCGCCATGCGCGCCAGCGAGCACGCCGACGTGGAAATCCGGCGGCTGGCGATCGAATGCCTGCGCCAGCTCGCGGACGCCGCGCCCGCGGTGTTCGCCGACTTCGAGATCTCGACCCTGGCCGACGGGACCCAGGTGGCCACCAGCCCGCTGGCGACCGAAGCCTGAGCCTCAGCCGTCACTGCGGCCTCGGGCCGCGGCCACCGCTCCCGTGCCGTTGTCGCTCGGAGGCGGGCACTTCGGCGATACCCGGACCTGCGGGGGAGGGTGGGGCTGGTGAGGCTGCCCGTGCGCCCGCGACCGACCGGAGCGCCGGCCCGCGCCGTTGCTAAAGAGCTTGCCGCCGCCAGGTAACCTAAAGACCGTGAGCACCGTCGGATTCGACGCCCCGGCCCGGTTGGGAACCGTGCTGACGGCGATGGCGACACCGTTCGCTCCCGACGGTTCGCTGGACACCGCCGCCGCCGCCCAATTGGCGAACCACCTGGTAGACGCCGGATGTGACGGCCTGGTGGTCTCCGGAACCACCGGCGAGTCGCCTACCACCACCGACGACGAGAAGCGCGAGCTGTTGCGCGTCGTGCTGGACGCCGTGGGCGACCGCGCCCGGGTCATCGCCGGCGCGGGCACGTATGACACCGCGCACAGCGTCCGGCTGGCCAAGGCCTGCGCGGCCGAGGGCGCCCACGGGCTGCTGGTGGTCACGCCCTACTACTCGAGGCCGCCGCAGAGCGGGTTGATCGCGCACTTCACCGCCGTCGCCGACGCGACCGAGCTGCCGGTGCTGCTCTACGACATTCCGCCGCGGTCGGTGGTGCCGATCGAGGCGGACACGCTCCGCGCGTTGGCATTGCACCCCAACATCGTCGGCGTCAAGGACGCCAAGGCCGATCTGCACGGCGGCGGCCAGATCATGGCCGAGACGGGACTGGCCTACTACTCGGGCGACGACGCGCTGAACCTGCCGTGGCTGGCCATGGGCGCCACCGGATTCATCAGCGTGATCTCGCATCTGGCCGCGGGCCAGCTCCGAGAGATGTTGTCCGCGTTCGCATCCGGCGACATCGCCACCGCCCGCAAGATCAACAGCACCCTCGCCCCGTTGTGTGACGCGATGGGCCGGCTGGGCGGCGTGACGCTGTCCAAGGCGGGTCTGCGCCTGCAGGGCATCGAGGTCGGCGATCCCCGGTTGCCGCAGATGCCGGCCACACCCGAGCAGATCGATGCCCTGGCCGCCGATATGCGCGCGGCCTCGGTGCTGCGGTGAGGCAGAGGGTGGCCGGTAAGTGGATGTAGACCTCGCCCCCCCTGGTCCCTTGACCACTGGTGGGTTGCGGGTCACCGCGCTGGGCGGCATCAGCGAAATCGGCCGCAACATGACGGTTTTCGAGCACCTGGGTCGGCTGCTGATCATCGACTGCGGGGTGATGTTCCCCACCCACGACGAGCCCGGGGTGGACCTGATACTGCCGGACTTGCGCCTGATCGAAGATCGGCTCGACGACATCGAGGCGCTGGTGCTGACCCACGCGCACGAGGATCACATCGGCGGCATCCCGTTCCTGTTGAAGCTGCGCCCCGATATCCCCGTGGTCGGGTCGAAGTTCACCCTCGCGCTGGTGGCGGCGAAATGCCGTGAGCACCGGCTCAAGCCGGTGTTCGTCGAGGTGACCGAGGGGCAGCGCAGCACGCACGGCGTCTTCGAGTGCGAGTACTTCGCCGTCAACCACTCCATCCCCGACGCGCTGGCCATCGCCGTGCACACCGGCGCGGGAACCGTCTTGCACACCGGCGACATCAAGCTCGATCAGCTGCCCCTCGACGGGCGGCCCACCGATCTGCCCGGGATGTCCCGGCTCGGTGACGCCGGAGTGGACCTGTTCCTGTGCGACTCGACCAACTCCGAGATCCCGGGCGTCGGGCCGTCGGAGAGCGAGGTGGGGCCGACGCTGCACCGCCTGATCCGCGGCGCCGAGGGCCGCGTCATCGTGGCGTGCTTCGCCTCCAATGTGGACCGGGTGCAGCAGATCATCGATGCCGCGGTCGCGTTGGGCCGCCGCGTGTCCTTCGTCGGGCGCTCGATGGTGCGCAACATGGGCATCGCCCGCGAGCTCGGGTTCCTGCGGGTGGCCGATTCCGACGTGATCGACATCGGCGCGGCCGAGATGATGCCGCCCGAGCGGGTGGTGCTGATCACCACCGGCACCCAGGGCGAACCCATGTCGGCGCTGTCGCGGATGTCGCGCGGCGAGCATCGCAGCATCACGCTGACGGCGGGCGATTTGATCGTGCTGGCCTCGTCGCTGATCCCCGGCAACGAGGAGGCGGTCTACGGCGTGATCGACGCGCTCGCCAAGATTGGGGCCCGCGTCGTCACCAATGCCCAAGCCCGGGTGCATGTTTCGGGTCACGCGTACGCCGGTGAGCTGCTGTTCCTCTACAACGGCGTGCGGCCGCGCAACGTCATGCCGGTGCACGGCACCTGGCGGATGCTGCGGGCCAACGCCAAGCTGGCGGCCAGCACCGGGGTGCCGGAGGAGTCGATCCTGTTGGCGGAGAACGGCGTCAGCGTCGACCTGGTCGCCGGCACGGCGTCGATCGCCGGGGCGGTGCCGGTGGGCAAGATGTTCGTCGACGGGCTGATCAGCGGCGACGTCGGCGACATCACGCTCGGCGAACGGCTCATCCTGTCGTCGGGTTTCGTCGCGGTGACGGTGGTCGTCCAGCGCGGCACCGGGCGTCCGGTGGCCGCGCCGCACCTGCATTCACGCGGGTTCTCCGAGGACCCCAAGGCGCTGGAACCCGCCGGGCGCCGGGTCGAGGCGGAGCTGGAACTGCTTGCCGCCGACAACATCACCGACCCGGGCCGCATCGCGCAGGCCGTGCGCCGCACCGTCGGCAAGTGGGTGGGCGAGACCTACCGGCGGCAACCGATGATCGTGCCGACGGTCATCGAGGTCTGAGCCCCGCGAAACATCAACCGCTGCGACGCTTAGCGGCGTGTCGTCGCGGACGATTATGTGTCGCGGCGCGGGAGGTGAGGCGGGGGGCTAAAGCTTCTCCGCGTAGGCCGACCATTCCAGTTGCGAGGCCTTGAGTTTGCGACCGGTCGGCTCCACGTAGCGCTGGACGAGTTCGTCGGGGCCGGCCTGCTCCAGCAGTCGCCAACCGTAATCCCCGACGAACGCGCCGACCTCTTCGGGCTGTAAACCGAAGCGCCACAACTGCCGGACGCTGCGATAGAGCGTACGAGTGCCGTACCGATTCTTGCCTTCGATGAAATCGCGCCGGACGTAGGTGAATACCAGACGACTGCCGGGCGCGGCCGCGCGCAACCCCTCCAGCGTCCGCCGGACGGTGGCTTCGGTCAGGTATTGGGTGACGCCCTCGCAGATGAAAAAGGCCCGGTAGTCGGTGCGATAGCCGTGCTCGGCCAGGGCCGTCAGCAGGTCGTCGCGCTCCAGGTCCAACGCCACCTGCCGGACCGACATCGGCGGGCCGCCCAGCACCCGTCGGACCGTCTTCACCTTCCGGGCGACGTTGACGGGCAGGTCGACCTCGAACACGGGGATGCGAATCTGCCGTGTCAGCAGGTAGGCGCGGGTGTCCAGTCCGGCGCCGAGGATGACGACGGCGTCGATGCCGTCGAGCGCCTCGGCCAGCTTGTCGCCGATAAATCGCTTGCGGCAGGCTAGGTTCGCCCACAGCCCGCGGCCCGACCACTCCGATCCGCGCATCATCAGGCGGCGCACCGGCCGGGCGCGTGTCGCCGCCACCAGCAACCGCAGCGGCGCCGGCAGGAACAGCTCCGCCAGGTCGTCGTCCACCAAGCGGCGGCCCGGCGGTTCGTTCTGTTCGACGGCCGCCAGCACCATCGGCCCAAAGGCGGTCTGCGCGGCGGAGTTTCGTGGCATTCGACTACTTGTTCAAGAAGCCGGCGTCGACCGGCAACGTCACGCCGGTGATGTAGCGCGCCTGGTCGCTCACCAGCCACGCCACCGCGTTGGCGACGTCCTCGACGTCCAGTACCTCCACCGGCATCGCGTTGCCCATGGCTCCGGGCGTGTCGGTCGCGGCGGCCATCTTGGCCAGCCATTCCCGGGTGAACTCGTTGTTGATCATCGGGGTCTCGACACCCGAGGGGTGTATCGAGTTGACCCGAATATACTGTGTTGCAAGCAGATTCGCGTATACCCGCATCAGCCCCACCACGCCGTGTTTGGCGGCCGCATAGCCGACGGAACCGGCGTCCGGGCTGCCCACCCCGGCCAGCCCGGCGCTGGAACTGATCAGCACGATCGACCCCCCGGTGCCCTGCTTGACCATGGTCGGGATGGCGGCCTTGATGGTGTTGTAGACGCCGGTGAGGTTGACGTCGATGACGTCGCGCCAGCCGTCGTCACCCGATTGCATCGGTGCGATGCCGGCGTTGGCGACGACGATGTCGAGCCGGCCGAACTCGTCCAGGCCGGCCTGCAGGGCGGCCGACAGCGACGCCCGGTCGCGCACGTCGCCACGAGCGGCCACGATGCGCGAGCCCGTGTCCTCGACCAGCTTGACGGTTTGCGCCAGGTCTTCCTCGGTGGCCAGCGGATAGGGGACGCTGGCGATCTGGTCGCACAGGTCGACCGCGATGATGTCCGCGCCGTCGGAGGCCAGCCGCACCGCGTGCGCGCGACCCTGGCCGCGCGCCGCGCCGGTGATGAAGGCGACCTTGCCCTCGAGTGGCCGGGTCATCAGGACCGCAGCTGACCCTTGTCCGGGTCACCCGCGGGCACGGGCTGCAGCATCTTGATGTCCGGCGCCCCGGCCAGGTGCTCGCCGGCGGCGCCGAACATCTTGCCGATGGCCGGGGCGGTGCTGTGGGTCTTGAGCGCCTCTTCGTCGGCCCACTGCTCGACGAAGACGAAGGTTTCGCCCGATTGGTGCAGTGAGTACAACTGGCAACCCGGTTCGTTGTGCACTTCCTCCACCGCCTGCGTGAGGATGTCGCGGACTGTGTCGACCGATTCCGGTTTGACGGTCATGGTGGCAACGACGACGACGGGCATGCTGAGGCCTCCTGGGGCGTACGGGGTGGGTGACGTGCATGGCTCTGTTACCTGGGTCACCGGTTGTCCACCCTACTCACGCGGCCCCTTGGACCACCCGTCAGATGGGTCACATGGCCAAACCGTTACCAGTGTGGCGGGTGGTGTAGATGATGTCGGTGCGACTACCCTTGCCGACATGGCTAATAAGACCGCGGCCCGCTCCAAAGCTCGAACGAGCAGGTCAAAGGCCACTTCGCGGAGTGGGTCGGGTCGCGCGCGGCCGGCGGCACCCCGCAAGCGGCCGAGCAGGCCCGCGAAACGGCGCAACCAGTCGCTGCTGGTGGCCGCCGGGCTGACCGGCGGGCGCGCCCTGCGCGCCACCTGGCTGATGGCCGCCCGCAGCACCGGCGGCGCGGCCCGGTCGATCGGGCGGGCCCGCGACATCGACCCGGGACACCGCCGCGACGGGATCGCGCTGATGCTGCTCGGCCTTTCCGTCGTGGTCGCCGCGAGCTCGTGGTTCAACGCCGCCCGACCGGTCGGTGCGTGGGTCGACACGCTGTTGCGGACCTTCATCGGTGCGGGCGTGCTGGCGCTCCCGGTCGTCACCGCCGCGGTGGCGGTGACGCTGATGCGCACCCAGCCCAATCCCGATGCGCGCCCCAGGCTCATCCTGGGCGGCACCCTGATCGCGCTGTCGGTGCTCGGACTGCGGCACCTGTGGTCCGGCTCGCCCGAAGACCCCGAGGCGCGCCGCCGCGCGGCGGGATTCATCGGCTTCGCCATCGGCGGCCCGCTGTCGGACGGGTTGACGGCCTTTATCGCCGCGCCCCTGTTGTTCATCGGCTTCATGTTCGGCCTGCTGTTGCTGACCGGAACCACGATTCGCGAGGTGCCCGACGCGGTCCGCGCCATGTTCGGCGCCCGGTTGCTCGGCGACGACGAATACGGCGAGTACGACGACTATGACGACTACGCGGATTCCGCTGTGGCCGAAGACTTTTACGACGAGAGCTCGCTTCCCGAAGACGAGCCGCAAGCCTGGCCGGCGGCCGACCCGGCCCCTGCCCTGCGGGACAACGAGGACGACATCCCCACCACACCGGAGCCGGCCATCGGGAAGAGCCGCCGTCGCGCCAAGAAGCCGCCCGAGATCGTCGACCGGGTCGTCGAGGGCCCCTACACGCTGCCCTCGCTGAACCTGCTGGTGGCGGGGGACCCGCCGAAGAAGCGCAGCGCCGCCAACACGGTCATGGCCGACGCCATCAGCGAGGTGCTCACCCAGTTCAAGGTCGACGCGGCCGTCACCGGCTGCACCCGCGGGCCGACCGTCACCCGGTACGAGGTCGAGCTGGGCCCGGGCGTGAAGGTGGAGAAGATCACCGCGCTGCAGAAGAACATCGCCTACGCGGTGGCCACCGAGAGCGTGCGCATGCTGGCCCCGATCCCCGGCAAATCCGCCGTCGGCATCGAGGTGCCCAACACCGACCGGGAGATGGTGCGGCTGGCCGACGTGCTCACCGCGCCGTCGACCCGCCGCGACCACCACCCGCTGGTGATCGGGCTTGGCAAGGACATCGAGGGCGACTTCATCTCGGCCAACCTGGCCAAGATGCCGCACCTGCTGGTCGCCGGCTCCACCGGTTCGGGTAAGTCGAGCTTCGTCAACTCCATGCTGGTCTCCTTGCTGACCCGGGCCACGCCCGAGGAGGTCAGGATGATCCTGATCGACCCGAAGATGGTGGAGCTGACCCCGTACGAGGGGATTCCGCACCTGATCACCCCGATCATCACGCAGCCGAAGAAGGCCGCGGCCGCCCTGGCCTGGCTGGTCGAGGAGATGGAGCAGCGCTACCAGGACATGCAGGCTTCCCGGGTGCGCCACATCGACGACTTCAACGCAAAGGTGCGGTCGGGGGCCATCACCGCGCCGCTGGGCAGCCAGCGCGAATACCGGCCCTACCCGTACGTCGTCGCGATCGTCGACGAGCTGGCCGACCTGATGATGACCGCGCCCCGCGACGTCGAGGACGCCATCGTGCGGATCACCCAGAAGGCCCGGGCGGCGGGCATCCACCTGGTGCTGGCCACCCAGCGCCCGTCGGTCGACGTGGTCACCGGCCTGATCAAGACCAACGTGCCGTCGCGGCTCGCGTTCGCGACGTCGTCGCTCACCGACAGCCGGGTGATCCTGGACCAGGCCGGCGCCGAGAAGCTGATCGGCATGGGCGACGGCCTGTTCCTGCCGATGGGCGCGAGCAAGCCGCTGCGCCTGCAGGGCGCCTACATCACCGACGAGGAGATCCACGCCGTCGTCACGGCCTGCAAGGACCAGGCCGAGCCCGAATACACCGAGGGCGTCACGACGGCCAAGCCCACCGGCGAGCGCACCGACGTCGACCCGGACATCGGCGACGACATGGACGTGTTCTTGCAGGCGGTCGAGCTCGTGGTGTCCAGCCAGTTCGGCTCCACCTCGATGCTGCAGCGCAAGCTGCGGGTCGGCTTCGCCAAGGCCGGCCGGCTGATGGACCTGATGGAGACGCGCGGCATCGTCGGGCCCAGCGAGGGATCCAAGGCGCGCGACGTGCTGGTCAAGCCCGACGAGCTGGCCGGAACGCTGGCGCTGATCCGGGGCGGCGCCGACGCCGACGGCGGCGACCCCGACGACTAGCCCCCGGCGCCGAACGTGCACCCACGGCGAGATTTCGGCCGATTTCCCGCCTCATGTCACGCTCGGCGAGTCAGAGCACCAGCAGCATGCGGGAGTTGCCCAGGATGTTGGGCTTGACGTAACTCAGGTCGAGGAACTCGGCGACACCGATGTCGTAGGAGCGGCACATCTCCTCGAACACCTCCGCGGTCACCGGCGTGCCCTCGATCTCGGTGAACCCGTGCTTGCCGAAGAACTCCGTCTCGAACGTGAGCACGAACAGCCGCTTGAGCTGCAGCTCGCGCGCGACCTCAAGCAGCCGGTCGACGATCGCGTGGCCGATGCCGTGGCCTGTCATCGCCGGGTCGACCGCGACGGTGCGGATCTCGCCCAGGTCGGACCACATCACGTGCAGCGCACCGCAGCCGACCACGGCGCCCTCGCGTTCGGCCACCCAGAATTCCTGGACGGCCTCGTACAGCGTCACCAGGTTCTTCTCGAGCAGGATCCTGCCGGCGTAGGTGTCGACGAGCTGCTTGATGGCGGGGACGTCGGAGGTTCGCGCGCGTCGCACCAGGCAGTCCTGCGAACTATCGGTCACGGCTAACAGTATCGGCATCGGGGACGGCTGCGCTGGTCAACAGTTATTCTGTTGCGGTGTCGGGGCAGCCGCAAACGGGTCCGTTGACCGGACCGCCGGGCCGCGTCCACATCGCAAACCTCGCCAACACGCTGACGTTGCTGCGGCTGGTGTTGGTCCCGATCTTCCTGCTCGCGCTGTTCGCCAAGGACGGTCACGAGTTCGCCTTTCGGATCGTGGCTTTCGTGATCTTCGCGATCGCCTGCATCACCGATCGGTTGGATGGCCTGCTGGCCCGCAATTACGGCATGGCAACGGAATTCGGGGCCTTCGTCGATCCGATCGCGGACAAGACGCTGGTCGGCTCGGCGCTGATCGGCCTGTCGATGCTGGGTGACCTGCCCTGGTGGGTCACCGTGGTGATCCTGGCCCGCGAGTTCGGGGTGACCGTGCTGCGGCTGGCCGTGATCCGCCGCGGGGTCATCCCGGCCAGCTGGGGCGGCAAGGTCAAGACCGTGGTGCAGGTGGTGGCGATCGGCCTGTTCATCCTGCCGCTGTCGGGGCCGCTGCGGGTGGCGGCGGCGGTGGTGATGGGGGTGGCGATCGTGCTCACGATCGTCACCGGCATCGACTACGTGGTGTCGACCGTGCGGGAAGTGCGCCGGACATCCGACTGATTCTGCGGTCGCCGAACGGGAACCAACGCCCCGCCGCCCGCGTTTCACCTTTTGAGCGCCTGCAGTCGCGGCCTATTCGCGCCGAGCGGGCTGACTGGACGAAGGAGGGCAGGAATGCCGCCATTAGTGCGCGAGGTCATCGGCGACGTGCTGCGTGAGGCCCGCATGACGCAGGGCCGGACGCTGCGCGAGGTCTCCGATTCGGCGCGAGTGAGCCTTGGGTATTTGTCCGAGGTGGAGCGTGGCCGCAAGGAGCCGTCCAGCGAGCTGCTCAACGCGATCTGCGAGGCGTTGCAGGTCCCGCTGTCGTCGGTGCTGACCGACGCCGGCGAGCGGATGGCCGGCCAGGAACGGGCCCGCGAACGCGTGGCCCACGGGGCGCCCGCCGACGGGCTGCGCGGCCCCAGCATCGACGCCGACACCAAGGTCGTCATCCCGCCGGTGGCATCCCTGGCGATCGCCTGAGCCGCACCGTCGGCAACGATGGACCGCTAGGGGTAGGGCGATCGGCGCCGACCCACTAAATTGAGCGACAAGCGTCGGCCCATCCCGGGACCATCCGGCCTATACGAAGCGAAGGTGGAGCTCACTCATGGCCAATCCGTTCGTCAAAGCGTGGAAGTACCTCATGGCGCTGTTCAACGCGAAGATCGACGAGCACGCCGACCCCAAGGTGCAGATCCAGCAGGCGATCGAGGAGGCGCAGCGCACGCACCAGGCGCTGACCCAGCAGGCCGCCCAGGTGATCGGCAACCAGCGCCAACTCGAGATGCGGCTGAACCGGCAACTCGCCGACATCGAAAAGCTGCAGGTCAACGTCCGCCAGGCGCTGACGCTGGCCGACCAGGCCACCGCCGCCGGAGACGCCGCCAAGGCCGCCGAGTACAACAACGCCGCCGAGGCGTTCGCGGCCCAGCTGGTGACCGCCGAGCAAAGCGTCGAGGACCTCAAGACCCTGCACGACCAGGCGCTGAGCGCGGCCGCCCAGGCCAAGAAGGCGGTCGAGCAGAACGCGATGGTGCTGCAGCAGAAGATCGCCGAGCGCACCAAGCTGCTCAGCCAGCTCGAGCAGGCGAAGATGCAGGAACAGGTCAGCGCCTCGCTGCGCTCGATGAGCGAGATCGCCGCGCCCGGCAACGTGCCCAGCCTCGACGAGGTGCGCGACAAGATCGAACGCCGCTACGCCAACGCGATCGGATCGGCCGAGCTCGCGCAGAGCTCCGTGCAGGGCCGCATGCTCGAGGTCGAGCAGGCCGGCGTGCAGATGGCCGGTCACTCCCGGCTGGAGCAGATCCGCGCCTCGATGCGCGGCGAAGCGTTGCCGACCGGTGGGACGCCTGCCCCCGGGGTCACCCCTTCGGGGGCGCCCGCGCCCGCGGAGACGACCGGGAGCGCGGCCACCGAGAAGCCCTTTGGCCAGTAGCCCGGGTGTCGGGGCGGTGAGCGAGACACGGGGCGGGCTCTGGCGCACGGTGCTGGGGCGGGGATTGGCCACCGCCGCCGACCTCTCCGACCTGGTGGCCCAAAAGCTCAGCGCCGCAGCGGATCCCCGCGCTCGGCTGTTGCGGCGGCGGCGCCGCGCGCTGCGGTGGGGCCTGATCTTCGCCGTCGGCTGTGTGTTCTGGGCGGTGGTGACGATGCTGCTCGCGGCGTGGGGCTGGTTCGCGCTGCTCTTGGAGATCACCGGCGCTGTCGCGGTCATCATGGCCGTCCCGGCGACGCTGCTGTTGCTGCGCTACCGGTGGCTGCGTTCCGAGCCGCTGCCCACACCCCGCCCGGCGAACGTGCGACGGCTGCCGCCGCCCGGCTCGGCGGCGCGGCCCGCGATGTACGCGCTGGGCGCCTCCGAGCGCGGATTCCTGTCGCTGCTGAACGTGATCGAGCGGGGATCGATGCTGCCGACCGCCGAAATACGCGACCTGTCCGCGGCGGCCAGCAAGAGTTCGGCGGCCATGGCGGCCACCGCCGCGGAGGTGGTGTCGATGGAGCGGGCGGCCGAGTCCAGCGAATCATCGCGAACGTATCTGGTGCCCACCATCAACGCGTTCACCGCGCAGCTCAGCGCCGGCGTTCGCCAGTACAACGAAATGGTCACCGCCGCAGCGCAATTGGTGTCCTCCGCCAACGGCGACCAGTTGGCGGCCTCGCAGCGCTACCGCGCCGAGCTGACCGGGGCCACCGACCGCCTGGTCGGCTGGGCGCAGGCGTTCGACGAACTCGGCGGTCTGCGCGGAGCGAGCTAGAACGTCGCCTTCAACGACGGCACCACCATCGCCGCCAGGCCGCGAAGGGTGGCCTTGACCATGTCGAAAAAGTCAAAGTAATCGCGCCACAACGTGATTCGTCCGTCGTGGACCTCGAACACGCCGCACACCCAGAACTGAAGCCGCAGCGGGCCGAAGATCAGGGCGTCGGTGCGCTCGGTGAGCACCGCGCCGCCGTCCGCGGCGATCCGGTGGATCTTCACCTCGAAGGCGGCGCGGCCGTCCATCTGGCGAAACAGCTTCATGGCCCTGGCGCGGCCACGAATCGTCGGCAGCCCGACATTTTCGTAGACGAGGTCGTCGTCCAGTGCCGCGTCGGCGGCGTCGTAATCGGCGTCCTGCAGGGCGTTCAGGAAGGTCTCGACCGTGCGGGTGTTCGCAACGGCTGTCCCGGTCGGCTCGGTCATGATCGCCAGCGTAGGCGAGCGTTGCGGCCGCGCGCTGTGGCAGGGTAAGGCCGATGCGTGTCGCCGTGGTCGCCGGGCCGGATCCCGGGCACTCGTTTCCCGCGATTGCGCTGTGCCGACGCTTCGCCCGGGCCGGTGACGAGCCCACGCTGTTCACCGGCGCCGAGTGGCTCGACACCGCCCGCGCCGCAGGCATCGGCGCCGCGCCGCTGGACGGGCTGGCGGCCACCGACGACGACGTCGACGCCGGCGCGCGGATCCATCGGCGCGCGGCGCGGATGGCCGTCCTGAACGTGCCGGCGCTGCGCGAGCTGTCGCCCGACCTGGTGGTCTCCGACGTCATCACCGCCGGCGGCGGCATGGCCGCCGAGCTGTTGG
The DNA here is from genome assembly GCF_001666955.1 of Mycobacterium sp. E735. Lineage (NCBI taxonomy): Bacteria > Bacillati > Actinomycetota > Actinomycetes > Mycobacteriales > Mycobacteriaceae > Mycobacterium > Mycobacterium sp. E735. The sequence goes on from NZ_LZIX01000336.1 coordinate 20,838, forward strand.
GCATCCCGTGGATCGAGCTGGACCCGCACCCGCTGTATTTGCCGTCGAAGGGGTTGCCGCCGATCGGCAGCGGGCTGGCGCCGGGCACGGGTATCCGCGGCCGGCTCCGCGATGCGACGATGCGGGCGCTCACCGCGCGGTCGTGGCGCGCGGGCCTGCGGCAACGCGCGGCCGTGCGGGTCGAGATCGGGCTGCCGGCCCACGACCCCGGCCCGCTGCGGCGGCTGATCGCCACCCTGCCCGCCCTCGAGGTGCCGCGGCCGGACTGGCCGTCCGAGGCCGTGGTGGTGGGCCCGCTGCACTTCGAACCGACCGATCGGGTGCTGGACATCCCGGCGGGTTCGGGGCCCGTGGTGGTGGTGGCGCCGTCGACCGCGTCGACCGGGACCGAGGGCATGGCCGAGGTCGCGCTGGCTCACCTGCGGCCCGGGGAGACGCTGCCCGCCGGATCGCGGCTGGTGGTCTCCCGGCTGGGCGGTACGGATCTGCAGGTGCCGCCGTGGGCGGTGGTCGGGCTGGGCAGCCAGGCCGAGTTGTTGACGCACGCCGACCTGGCCATCTGCGGCGGCGGGCACGGCATGGTGGCCAAGACGCTGCTGGCGGGGGTGCCGCTGGTGGTGGTGCCCGGCGGCGGCGACCAATGGGAGATCGCCAACCGGGTGGTCCGGCAGGGCAGCGGGCTGCTGGTGCGGCCGCTGACCGCCGGGGCGTTGGTGGCCGCGGTCAACGAGGTGCTGTCGTCGCCCCGATACCGCCAGGCGGCCCGGACCGCCGCCGCTAGCATCGCCGGCGTGGCCGATCCGGTGCGGGTGTGCCACGAGGCGCTCGCTCTGACGGGATGATGGCCAAGGTCGCGCAAAGGAGGGCAACGGCAATGAAATCGATCGCGGCCGGCGGCCTGCTTCTCGCCTTGATGTTCAGCTCGGGTGTCGCCCGCGCCGACAGCGGCGACGAGCAGCAGGCGTGCCAGTTGATGGACGATCCGGCGGCCGCCGAGCAGGGCTATGCGCCGGCCGAGTACGCCTTCATGCAGTTGCGCTCCCGGATGTCGGCGCAGCGCGCGCGGACCACCATGTCCGAGGCCGTTCAGGACTATTGCCCCAATCACCTCAACGACCTGCCGGCCAGCTGGCGCTGACGCGGCCGGTGTCCGATCCGCACCCGGTGGGTATCTTGCTGGCGTGCGGCTAACGGAATTCAACGAGCGGGTGGTCCTGCGATTCGGTGCGGCATACGGTTCTTCGGTCCTGGCCGACCACGTGCTGACCGGTTTCGGCGGCCGCACCGCCGCCCAGGCGATCGAGGACGGGGTCGAGCCCCGTGACGTGTGGCGGGCCCTGTGCGTGGACTTCGACGTGCCGCGCGACCAGTGGTGAGTGGGCAGCCCATTCGTAGGTCGGTTTTGGTGCTGCCGCAGTAGCCCCGCGAGGTGTACCGACAGGTCAACGCGAGGGCTCGCAGGGATGTCTCGGTGGGCGTGGTGCTCAGGTACCCCCGCGCGATGGGGGTAAACGACGCGGCGCCCGAGGCCGGTCCGGCGGCTGCGTCTCGAAGACGCAGTCGCCGCACACGGTTCCACCGGGCAGCCGATAGAAGAGGCAACAACTGCGGCGCCTGAAGGCCAGGCGCGGGCCGGTGACGACGCCCGATCCGGCCAGCACACCGGTGCTCAGCAGCGCACGGGTCGTTTCGGCGATCTGCAGGTCGAGGTCCGGTCGCGCCGCCAGGAGGGCCCGGGCGGCGCCGACCAGCGCCGACGCCAGGTTGCCCGCCAGCAGCGCGGGCGCCAGCTTGACCCGCAGGCCGGCGGCGAGCGGCTGCATGTGCTCGCGCACCACCGCCCGGTACAGGGTGTCCGGTGAGCGGGCGGGGAACCCGGCCGGCGCGGGCAGCCGCAATTGCGCCCCGTCGCCGGCGCGTTGCAGGTCGCCCAGGTCGGGGACGACGCCGTGGGCCAGCGCGCACGCGAGCACGGGCGACCACAGGCGGGTGGCGTGTCCGAGATGAACCAGCGAGGCGCCGATCCGCAGATCCGTCGTGCGATAGCGCCGGGCGGTGGCCTCGACCAAGTCGGCGAACCCGTCGGCGTAGGACCGCCGGACCGGGTGCCACCCGGCCGCGGTCCCGCCCACGGTCAACGCGAAAAACCCTTGATACGAGGCTATTTCGGCCAGCTCAGCGGAGATGTCCATCGATGCGCAACCAGACCCTTACGGGGAAATCCGCCCCAGTTGTCGTGAGGAAGCGCTGACGGCGAGTGTCTGGCTCTCGGGAGGGCATCCCGGTCACAGTGGCGGGACCGCACCGGATTCACACCGGTTTCCTCAGGCTCCATGGGCCCCGTCAGCGCGTTTCGGTAGCAAATGTTGCCACACGCGCGTGGCTTCGGCGTGTCCGCTTGAGTCGAACAGGTGTTCGGCTACTGTGGGGAACGTTCGGCGAGACAACTTGTCGGTGGCCTTCTCTAGTGTCACGGCCAACCGACCGATACCGGTCACCGAACACACCGAACCATAGGAGAGGCACCATGACGCAAGCCCCCGACCGCGAGAAGGCTCTCGAGCTGGCGATGGCCCAGATCGAAAAGAGCTACGGCAAAGGCTCGGTGATGCGTCTCGGCGACGAGATGCGTCAGCCGATCTCGGTCATCCCGACCGGATCCATCGCACTGGACGTGGCCCTGGGCATCGGCGGCCTGCCCCGCGGCCGGGTCGTGGAGATCTACGGCCCGGAATCCTCGGGTAAGACCACCGTCGCCCTGCACGCGGTGGCCAACGCCCAGGCCGCCGGTGGCGTCGCGGCGTTCATCGACGCCGAGCACGCCCTGGATCCGGACTACGCCAAGAAGCTCGGCGTCGACACCGATTCCCTGTTGGTCAGCCAGCCCGACACGGGGGAGCAGGCCCTCGAGATCGCCGACATGCTGATCCGCTCCGGCGCGCTGGACATCCTGGTCATCGACTCGGTGGCGGCCCTGGTGCCGCGCGCCGAACTCGAGGGCGAGATGGGTGACAGCCACGTCGGGCTGCAGGCCCGGCTGATGAGCCAGGCGCTGCGGAAAATGACTGGCGCGCTGAACAATTCGGGCACCACCGCCATCTTCATCAACCAGTTGCGCGAGAAGATCGGGGTGATGTTCGGCAGCCCCGAAACCACCACGGGTGGAAAGGCTTTGAAGTTCTACGCCTCGGTGCGCATGGACGTGCGCCGGATCGAGACCCTCAAGGACGGTACCAACGCGGTGGGCAACCGCACCCGGGTCAAGGTCGTCAAGAACAAGGTGTCACCGCCGTTCAAGCAGGCCGAGTTCGACATCCTCTACGGCAGGGGGATCAGCCGGGAGGGCTCGCTGATCGACATGGGGGTGGAGCAGGGCTTCATCCGCAAGTCGGGTTCCTGGTTCACCTACGAGGGTGAGCAGCTCGGCCAGGGCAAGGAGAATGCCCGCACCTTCTTGATGGAGAACGCCGACGTGGCCAACGAGATCGAGAAGAAGATCAAGGAAAAGCTTGGCATTGGTGCGGTTGTGACCGATGGCTTGTCCGATGACAGCGTCCTGCCCGCCCCCGTCGATTTCTGAGCCCTCTCGCGAGGAGCAGGCGCGGACCCTGTGCCTGCGCCTGCTCACCGTGAGGGCGCGCACCCGCGCCGAGCTGCACGGCCAACTCGCGAAGCGCGGCTATCCCGAGGACATCAGCGCCGCCGTGCTCGACCGACTCGCAACCGTCGGCTTGGTCGATGACGCCGGCTTCGCCGAACAGTGGGTGCGCTCGCGCCGGGCGAAGGCCGGCAAGAGCAAGCGCGCCCTGGCCGCCGAATTGCACACCAAGGGTGTCGACAAGGACGTGATCGCCTCGGCGCTGTCCGGAATCGACGCCGGCGCCGAACGGGACCGGGCCGAGGAGTTGGTGCGGGCCAAGTTGCGTCGCGAGACGCTGGACGGCGACGACGCGCGGGTGACCCGCCGGCTGGTCGGAATGCTGGCGCGCCGGGGCTACAGCCAGAACCTGGCGTGCGAGGTCGTCCTCGCCGAGCTGGCCGCCGAACGGGACCGCCGCCGGGTCTAGCTGCGGTTTCTCGGGTACCGCCGGGTCGCCGTACCATGGCCCCGTGACTTCGATGGTGGTGCAGGACGCCGCGGGCTCGCCCGACGGCGCCGGTGCGCGCACCTATCAGGTCCGCACCTACGGCTGCCAGATGAACGTCCACGATTCGGAGCGGCTGGCGGGCCTGCTGGAAACGGCCGGTTACCGGCGCGCCCCCGACGGCTCGGATTTTGGGGACGCCGACGTCGTGGTCTTCAACACCTGCGCCGTCCGCGAGAACGCCGACAACAAGCTGTACGGCAACCTCAGCCACCTGGCTCCGCGCAAGCGCGGCAACCCCGAGATGCAGATCGCGGTCGGGGGCTGCCTGGCCCAGAAGGACCGGGACGCGTTGCTGCGCAAGGCGCCCTGGGTCGACGTCGTCTTCGGCACGCACAACATCGGGTCGCTGCCCACGCTGCTCGAACGGGCCCGACACAACAAGACCGCCCAGGTGGAAATCGCCGAGTCGCTGCGGGAGTTTCCCTCCTCGCTGCCAAGCGCACGCGAATCGGCTTACGCCGCTTGGGTTTCCGTCTCGGTCGGATGCAACAACAGCTGCACCTTCTGCATCGTGCCCGCGCTGCGGGGCAAGGAGGTCGACCGCAGCCCGGCCGACATCCTGGCCGAGGTGAGAGCCCTGGTGGACGACGGCGTACTCGAAGTCACGCTGCTGGGTCAGAACGTCAACGCCTACGGGGTGTCCTTCGCCGACGCGGCGCTGCCCCGCGATCGCGGCGCCTTCGCGCGGCTGCTGCGGGCCTGCGGCGACATCGACGGGCTGGAACGCGTGCGGTTCACCTCCCCGCATCCGGCCGAGTTCACCGACGACGTCATCGAGGCCATGGCGCAGACGCCGAATGTCTGCCCCGCCCTGCACATGCCGCTGCAGTCCGGCTCCGACCGGGTGCTGCGCGCCATGCGGCGCTCGTACCGCGCCGAGCGCTACCTCGGCATCATCGACCGCGTCCGCGCGGCCATGCCGCACGCCGCCATCACCACCGACCTGATCGTCGGGTTCCCCGGCGAGACCGAAGAGGACTTCGCCGCCACGCTGGACGTGGTGCGGCAGGCCCGGTTCGCGGCCGCGTTCACCTTCCAGTACTCCAAGCGGCCCGGCACCCTGGCCGCCGAACTCGACGGGCAACTCCCGAAAGCCGTTGTGCAGGAACGCTACGAGCGGCTGGTCGAGCTGCAGGAGCAGATCTCGCTGGAGGGCAATCGCGCGCTGATCGGCCAGACGGTGGAGTTGCTGGTCGCCGCCGGGGAGGGGCGCAAGGACACCCGCACGGCGCGGATGACCGGCCGCGCCCGCGACGGCCGCCTGGTGCACTTCGGCTTGGACAGCTCCGGGGCCGACCGGGTGCGTCCCGGGGACGTCGTCACCGCGGTCCTCACCCAGGCCGCGCCGCACCACCTCATCGCCGACGGCGGCATCCTCAGCCATCGCCGAACCCGCGCGGGCGACGCGCACGCCGCCGGGGAGCGCCCGGGCGGCGTCGGCCTCGGCATGCCCGCCGTCGGACCGCCCCCCGACCCCACAGGACCCCTTGGATGTGCCCGATGATGGAAGAACACCCCGACTTCGACGCCCTACGGACCGAAATCGAGGCCGCCGAACGCCGGGTGGCGCGTGGATTCGACCCGGGCCCACGCGGCTTCGTCGTGGCGATCCTGGTTTTCGTGCTTCTGGGATCGTTCATCCTGCCGCACACCGGCGCGGTGCGGGGCTGGGACGTGTTGTTCAGCAGCCACGGCGCCGGCGCGGCGGCGGTGGCGCTGCCCTCGCGGGTGTTCGCCTGGCTGGCGCTGGTGTTCGGCGTCGGGTTCTCCATGCTGGCTTTGGTGACGCGGCGCTGGGCGCTGGCCTGGATCGCGCTGGCGGGTTCGGCGCTCGCCGGGGCGGCCGGGTTGTTGGCCATCTGGTCGCGCCAGACCGTCGCCGCGGGGCACCCGGGCCCCGGGGTGGGGTTGATCGCGGCGTGGATCGTCGTCCTGACGCTGACCTACCAGTGGGCGCGGGTCGTATGGTCGCGAACGATCGTGCAGCTCGCGGCCGAGGAGCAGCGGCGCCGGGTCGCGGCGCAGCAGCAGTCGAAGACGCTGCTGGAGAGCCTCAACGACGAGCCCGACAGCCCGGACCGGGCGCCCCGGGATCCCGACGCCTAGGGCTTACGCGTCAACGCCTCGGCGGCCGCCTGTGCCCACTGCCGCCACTGCTCGGCGTTGGCCCTGGCCTCCTCGGCCTCTTTCGTGCGGCCCGCCGCGGCGGCCTTCTCCGCCTGCTGCTCGTATTGCTCGGCGCGGACGCGGAACTGCTCGGCGCGGGCCTGCGCCTGGGGATCCGACCAATCGGCCTCGCCCGCGTCACGCACCCTCTTCTCGACGGCACGCAGCCGGCGCTCCAGTTCGGCGGACCGCTCCCGCGGCACCTTGCCGATGGCGTCCCACTTCTCGGCGATCGAGCGCAGCGCCGCCCGGGCCGCGTCGTGGTTGCCGGTGTCGATCTTCTCCGCCTCGGCCAGCAGCGCCTCCTTGGCCGTGGCATTGGCCCGCAGTTCGGCGTCCTTCTCGGCCGTCGCCGCGTTGCGCGCCGTGAAGAACACGTCCTGGGCGGCCTTGAACCTCCGCCACAGCGCGTCGTCGACGTCCCGGGCGGCCCGCCCCGCCGCCTTCCACTCGGTGAGCAGCTTGCGGAATTCGGCGCTGGTGGCGGTCCAGTCCGTCGAATCGGACAACGCCTCCGCGCGTTCGCAGAGTCGCTCCTTGGCCTGCCGGACGCCCATGCGTTCGCGGTCCAGCTCGGCGAAGTGGGACCCCCGCCGCCGGTTGAACGCCTCGCGGGCCGCCGAATAGCGCTTCCACAGCGCGTCGTCGACCTTGCGGTCCAGGCCGCTGATGGTCTTCCACTCGTCGAGGATGGCCCGCAGCCGGTCACCGGCGGCCTTCCACTGCGTCGAGTTCGCGGCCAGCTCCTCGGCCTCGGCGGCCAGCGCCTCCTTGCGCGCGGTCTGGGCGGCGCGATGCTCGTCGCGCCGGGAGCGCTCCTCAGCGACGGCGGTCTCGACCTGGTCGATGAGGCTGGCCAACCGGCCGGCGAGCGCGTCGACGTCGCCGAGTACGGCAGCCGTCGGCAACGTTTCGGCCAGCTCCGAGGCGTGGGCCTTGATCTTGCGGGCGTCCCCGGTTCCCGCCGCGAGCCGCTCCTCCATGAGCGTGACCTCGGTGCTCAGGTCGTCGAAGCGGCGACCGAAGTGGGCGAAGGCGGCTTCGCGGTCCCCGGCCTGCCACGAGCCGACGATGCGCTCGCCGGCCGCGGTGATCAGCCAGACCGTGCCGTCATCATCGACGCGCCCGAACTGATGCGGGTTGCTGCGTG
>NZ_LZIX01000337.1:0-933 GCF_001666955.1 Mycobacterium sp. E735
GAGCGGCCGCGGCTTGCGCCGCCGGCTCGGGGCGCCGGGGTGGTGGTGCTGTAGCCACGCGGTCACGGCCTCGACGTGCCGCTGGCTGAGCGTTTTGGCGCGCGCCGAGTCGCCGGCGGTGACGGCCTCGACGAGCTCGGAGTGGTCGATGTGCATCCGGTCGATCGCCTCGGTGGCCTCGGAGGCCGAGTCGGTCCGCGACTGCAGGGCATACCGGGTGGTGAGGCGCATCAGCACGTTGACAAAGAGTTGCAGGACCGGGTTTTTCGATTGCTCGGCCAACGCGATGTGGAACTCGTCCCGCGGCGTGGGGAGCCCCGGCCTCCACTCCTCTTCGCCCCGCAGCACCGCCCGCAACCGGGCGATGCCCGCCTCGTCGATCCGTTCCGCGGCCAGCGAAGCCGCCAGCGGTTCGAGCACAAGGCGCGCGTTGAGCAGGTCGCCCAGGGTGGTGCCGAGGTATTCGAGATAGATCACGACGGCGCGGGTGGCGGGCCCGGCATCGGGCTCGCAGATGATCAGACCGCCACCGGGCCCGCGGCGCATGCGGGCGACCTGATGGTGTTCGACGAGCCGGACGGCCTCGCGCAGGACCGAGCGGCTCACCCCGAAGCGCTCTTGCAACGCGTGCTCGGAACCGAGCGATTCGCCGATGGCCCAACCGCGGCGAACGATCTCCGCCTCGAGGTCCCGCGCGATTCCGGAAGCCAGTTTGTTCGCGAGGCCGGTACTCATATCAAGCCCAACGGCGTTCGGGCGCAGGGGATTTCAGCATGTGAGCAACATGCAGCCGGCGACGGGCCCGCCGCCGACCGACACGACGCCGACGTCCGGGCGACGCGATACCTGCCGCTCCCCCGCTTCCCCGCGCAACTGCAGACAACCCTCGTGCAATGCCCAGTAACCGTGCATGCGCCCCGCCGACAGCTGGCC
>NZ_LZIX01000338.1:0-15487 GCF_001666955.1 Mycobacterium sp. E735
CGTCGACCAGGTCATGCTCGGGAGCCAGCACCAGGTAGGTGGCGCCGAACATCGTGTCCGGCCGGGTGGTGAAAACCATGCAGCGCAACTGGATTGGCCGCTCCATCGGCACCCGGGCGCTGTTCTCGGCGCGCAACACCAGTGGCGAGACGGTCGACATCGAGGTTTTCACCACCCGGCCGGACACGATGTTCGGCGCCACCTACCTGGTGCTGGCTCCCGAGCATGACCTGGTCGACGGGCTGATTGCCGCCGGCTGGCCGGAGGGGACCGACCCGCGGTGGACCTACGGCGCCGCGACGCCGGCCCAGGCCGTCGCCGACTACCGGCAGGCGATCGCGGCGAAGTCGGATCTCGAGCGGCAGGAGAGCAAGGAGAAGACCGGCGTCTTCCTGGGCAGCTACGCGCGCAACCCCGCCAACGGCGAGCCGGTGCCGATCTTCATCGCCGACTACGTGTTGGCCGGATACGGGACCGGCGCCATCATGGCGGTTCCGGGCCACGATCAGCGCGACTGGGACTTCGCCCACCAGTTCGGCCTTCCCATCGTGGAAGTCATTGCCGGCGGTGATGTTTCGGAAGCCGCCTATCCCGGCGACGGCATGCTGGTCAACTCCGGCTACCTCGACGGGATGGACGTGCCGACGGCGAAGAAAGCGATCACCGCGCGTCTGGAGGCGGATGGCCGCGGCTGGGCCCGCATCGAATTCAAGCTTCGGGACTGGCTTTTCGCCCGGCAACGCTACTGGGGCGAGCCGTTCCCGATCGTGTACGACAGCGACGGTCGCGCTCATGCGCTCGACGAAGCCGCCCTGCCAGTCGAGCTGCCCGACGTGCCGGACTACTCGCCGGTGCTGTTCGACCCCGACGACGCCGACAGCGAGCCGTCACCTCCACTGGCCAAGGCCACCGAGTGGGTGCACGTCGAATTGGACCTCGGCAACGGCTTGCAGCCCTACACCCGCGACACCAACGTGATGCCGCAGTGGGCCGGCAGCTCCTGGTATGAACTGCGCTACACCGATCCCTACAACTCGGAACGGCTGTGCGCCAAGGAGAACGAAGCGTATTGGATGGGCCCGCGGCCCGACGAGCACGGCCCGCAGGACCCCGGCGGTGTCGACCTCTACGTCGGCGGCGCCGAACACGCGGTGCTGCACCTGCTGTATGCGCGGTTCTGGCACAAGGTCTTGTACGACCTGGGACACGTCAGCTCCAAGGAGCCCTACCGCCGCCTGGTAAACCAGGGCTACATCCAAGCCTTCGCCTACACCGACTCGCGAGGCTCGTATGTACCCGCCGACGAGGTTGTCGAACGGGGCGGCCGCTTCTTCTACCCGGCTCCCGGCGGCGAGATCGAGGTCTTCCAGGAGTTCGGCAAAATTGGTAAGAGCCTGAAGAATTCGATATCTCCGGACGAGATCTGCGACGAGTACGGCGCGGACACGCTGCGGGTATACGAGATGTCGATGGGCCCCTTGGAAGCCTCCCGCCCCTGGGCCACCAAGGACGTCGTCGGGGCGCAACGCTTCCTGCAGCGTGTGTGGCGGCTGGTGGTGGACGAGCAGACCGGCGCTACACGGGTGGTCGATGTGGCCGGCCAACAAGAGCTCGACACCGAAACCTTGCGCGCGCTGCACCGCACCATCGCGGGAGTTTCGGAAGACTATGCGGCACTGCGGAATAACACCGCGGCGGCCAAACTGATCGAGTACACGAACCACCTGACCAAGGAGCACCGCGACGCGGTACCGCGCGCGGCGGTCGAGCCGCTAGTGCTGATGCTGGCGCCGCTGGCCCCGCACCTGGCCGAGGAACTGTGGCTGCGGCTTGGCCACACCACGTCGCTGGCGCATGGCCCGTTCCCGCAAGCCGATCCGGCCTACCTGGTCGACGACAGTGTCGAATACCCGGTCCAGGTCAACGGCAAGGTGCGGGGGCGCGTGGTGGTCGCCGCCGATGCCGACCAAGACACGCTGAAAGCCGCGGCGTTGTCGGACGAGAAGGTTCAGGCATTCCTGGCGGGCGCCAATCCGCGCAAAGTGATCGTCGTCCCGGGCCGGCTGGTCAACCTGGTCGTCTAGCGAGCAGCCGAGTCAATGGCCTGCGGGCCGCAGCACGACCTCGTGGACGTGGCCGTCTGGGGGAGTGGCCACCACATTGGCTACCGCGGCAGCGACCGTCTCTGGCTTGAGAAACTTAGCGGCGTCATACGCGCCGCCCTCGAATGCGACGAGTTCGCGCTGCATTTCGGTGTCTGTGCGGCCGGGATAGACCGTGGTCACCCGCAGCTGCGGTTCGTCGGCCCGCAGTGAGTCGGCGAAGGCGCGCAACGCGAACTTGCTCGCCGAGTAGGAGGCCATCCCGGGCGAAACGTTGCGTCCCGCACCCGAATTGATGAAGATCACCTGTCCGCGGGCGCTCCGCAGGGCCGGCAGCAGCACCAGCGTAAGTTCCACCGGTCCAAGCACATTGACGGCGAAGGTGGCACGCCACTCATCCACGTTGGACTCCGCGACGTGACCGGGGAAGGACACGCCTGCGTTGTGCACCAGCACGTCGAGTTCATCCACGATCTCGCAGGTGGCCTCGATCTCGGAGGGGTCGGTCAGGTCCAGCGGGAAGGTCGTCGCGTCGAGCCGCTCCGCCACGGCGTCCAGCCGGTCGGACGGCCGACCGGCAAGCAGCAGGGTGTGGGTGGGGGCCAGCGCCGTGGCGATCGCGGCACCGATGCCGCCGCCTGCGCCTGTGATGAGTGCAGTGGGCATGCAAGATAGTCTACGGGTGCCAGGAAATCCGTTGTCTGGCAGGTGTTTTCACGCCTCTTTGGCTGCCGCGGGTTCGCCGGCGGGCCCCGGGGCCGGCTCGCCGCAGGCCAGCCGCTCCAGCGGAGCCAGCGCTTGCATCAGGGTGCCCAGATCGGCCGGGGGGAGCTGACTGAGCATCGCCGCCAGGGATGCGCGCCGGTTGGCCAGGGATTCGCCATGCACCGCCCGTCCGCGCGGAGTGATGTCGACCAGCACCGCACGCAGGTCGGACGGGTCGCGCGAGCGTTTCACCAGACCGAGCTTCTCCAGCCGGCGGATCGCCACCGTCGTGGTGGGAGTCCGCACCCGTTCATGGGCCGCCAGGTCGGTCATCCGAATCGGCCCCTGATCCAGCAAGGTGACCAGGATCGACAGTTGCGCCAGTGTCAGTTCTCCCGCGGCAGCGCCGCTCGGGTCCCCACGACGCAGAATCGAAAACAATTTGGACAGCGCACGGTGCAAACCTTCCGCAAGCTCGGTCACATCGGCCGCGGTGGATTCGCTGTCCGCCATAAACGGGGAGTCTAACGCGATATCAGGCGGGGACAAGCTAGCTAAGCCTACTAATTAGAACCGAGGGGACGGTCAAAGTACTTGGGACAAGAATCGCTGTAAACGTTCGGTCCGCGCGGCCTCGAAAATCTGCTCCGGGGGACCGGATTCCACGACCTTGCCCCTATCCATGAAGACGACCGTGTCGGATGCCGAGCGGGCGAAGCCCATTTCGTGGGTGACCACGATCATCGTCATGCCGTCGGCGCCGAGGTCGGCGATGAGTTGCAGAATCCCTTTCACCATTTCGGGATCCAGCGCGGAAGTGGCCTCGTCGAAGAACATCACTTGTGGCGACATGGCTAATGCGCGGGCGATCGCGACCCGTTGCTGCTGGCCGCCGGACAACATGCCCGGCCGCGCATCGGCCTTGTGCTTCAGGCCAACTCGCTCCAATTGGGCCAGGGCCAAGTGGCGGGCTTCGTCGGCGGGCAGGCGGTGCAACTTGCGGGGCGCCATCGCAACGTTCTTCAGGACACTCAGGTGCGGGAAGAGGTTGAAATGCTGGAACACCATGCCGATGCGCTGGCGGAGCTTGTTGGGATCGTCGCGCAATACCGACCGGCCGTCCAGCAGGATGTCGCCGCTGTCCGGTTCGTGCAGCCGGTTCAAGGTCCGCAGCAGCGTCGACTTGCCCGATCCGGACGGACCGATGACGGCGACGGTGGTGCCCGCAGGGGCCTCGAAATCCACACCGCGCAGCACCTTGTTGCCGCCTAGGGTCTGATGAATGTCTTTGGCGGACAGGGAGACCGGCGCGCGGCCCATGTTCACGTGATCTCCTGGCCGAACGTCGTGGTGAGCATGCCCGGAGTGTCGTCCGGATCGGGGGCGCGCCGCCCGCGGCGCAGACGCGCGTCGATGTAATTCACCAGATGCGTTAACGGAATGGTCAATATCAAATAGAAGAGGCCCGCGGCCACCAACGGCGACAGGCTCCCCGTCTGGGCATTCAAATCGCGGCCCACCTGGAAAAGCTCGCGCTGGTCGGCGATCAGGCCGAGGAAGTACACCAACGCGGAGGCCTTCAGCAGCCCGATGAATTGATTGACCAGTGCGGGCAGCACCCGCCGTATTCCCTGTGGCACCACCACGAGCCGCATCGCGGTCGTATAGCTGAAGCCCAGCGCCCTGGCGGCCTCCAACTGGCCAGGGTCCACGCTTTGGATTCCGGAGCGCAGGATTTCACCGATATAGGCGGCGGCCATCAATCCCAATGCCGCAATTCCCAGGGGATAGGGATTCTTGTTGGTCAGCCCGCCGACCAACGGCCCGACCCCCATTCCGATCAGCAGGATGATCACCACTTCGGGCAGGCCCCGGAAGATATCGGTGTACACCCGCGCCGGCCAGCGCAGCCAGCGCCGGTGCGAGATGCCCGCCATGGCCAGCACCATCCCGAGAGCGAGGCCGATCACGATGGCGCTGTTGGTCAGGATGAGCGTGTTGGGCAGCCCGGTCGTGAGCAGAACCGGGATGGCTCGTCGGTACATCTCCCAGTCGAAGAACGAATCGCGCAACTGCGCCAGGGTCGATTTGGGTGCAGCCGGTCCCGTCGCGGTGCGGTGCTGGCTCGCGGCGATCGCCGCGAAGTCGGGCAGGTTCGGGGCGGGCGCGGCTTTCGATCCGGGTTTCCACCCGGGCGGCAGCGTCCGCGGTACCCATTGGCAATACAGCTTGGCCCAGGTGCCATCGGCGATCACCGCATCCAGTCCGGAATTCAGCGCGTCGATCAGCGGCTTGTTCTCTTTCGCGACCGCGTAGGCCACGAAATTGCCTGGGCTGAAAGTGTTCGCGACCGTGACGGCCGGATCGCCCGGGCGGATGACGGTCGAGGCGAGGGTTCCGGGCGCCACCCACGCATCGATCTGACGGGTCTTGAGACTGGCATACAGGGTGGCGAAGCCGGGGTACTTCACCGGTTGCAGATGCAGGGTGTCCACGACATACGACTCCTCGACGGTGCCCTGGACCACGCCGATGCGCTGACCGGCCGCCAGGTCGCTGAACTTGTGGATCGGCGAGCCGGGGGGCACCACGAGGGAGTAGAAGCCGAAGTCGTAGCCGTTGGTGAACGCTACGGTCCGGCGGCGCTGGTCGGTCGCCTTCACCGATGCCGAGCCGACGTCGAAACGCCGGGACGCCACCTGAGCCAGCAGGGCGGAGAAGTCCGTGCTGACGAAGCGGAGCTGCAGATGCAGCTTGTCGGCGATGGCGCGCAGGAGCAAGTTGTCGAAGCCGCTGAATTCACCGGTCGGATTGATGCAGATGTTGGGCGGGGCGTCCGACAGGGTGCCCACCGTCAGCACGCCCGGTGTGCCGAGGCCGAGCGCGCCGATATCGACGGAGCTGAGCGGCTCGACGGAGTTGGTCGTGTCCCGGTCCTCCTGGGGGGTGGGCTGACTCTCGGTCAGATCTTTGGGCAGGGCCCTGGCGCTCTCCACGCCGGAGGGCGCGCACTGGTTCCAATCGGCAGCCGCGGGGGTGGCCGGGCCGCCTAATGCCATGCCGCACACCAACAGCATCGTCGCGGCCAGTCCGAACAGCCTTCCGCGGCGCTGGGTGCTTCGGAACGCGCGGGCATTCATCCCTGCCACCGTATCGACCCGACGGCGGCTTCGTCGGGGGAGCGTCCCCTCTAGATCGCGAGTGGCTCGACGCCCACGGCTTCGGCGTCGGCGAGCACGTCGAGCGGTTCCGGCACCACCGGATCCACGTCGTCGGGTGCGGTGAACACCCGGCGCCGGGAAAGTTCGGCCAGCATGGTCTGTGCCATCAGATAGGAGCGGCCGACGCACGCGGCCCGGGCGGCCTCGGGGTCGCGCCGGTTGATCGCCGACGTCTCCTCTTCATAAAACGGGAGGATCTCTTCCCGGCTGCCTTGATAGATCAGCCAGAACACCCGGGGCACCAGGTTCTGCGAGGCGCGGATCGTGGCGTGTAACCGCGGCCCGGCGTATTCGTCGTTGATCGTGCGCCGGTATTCCGCCGCGATGTCGCAGAAGGCCCGCGAATCCTTGGCGGCGCGCAGCGATCGCATCAACGCGTCCAGCTGACCCAGGATCCGCGGAGTCGGACTCGTGGCCGCTCGCGCGGAGGCGATGCCGTTGAGCAGGCCCTCGAGTTCGTGATGCTCGAGGACGGTCGCTTCGTCGAACCGCTCCACGAACGCCCCCCGGTGGTAGCGGGTGGAGACAATGCCGTCGTGTTCGAGTTGCACCAACGCCTCTTGAATGGGAACGCGGCTCACGCCCAGGCCCAGCGCGATCTCATTGCGATCGACGCGGTCGCCGCTGCGCAGCTTTCCCGTCAGCAAGAGGTGCAGGATGTGCGAAACAACCAGGTCCTTTTCTTTGACCCCGTATTTCTTCGGCATGCGTTGTTGAGTCTCTTTCAAACCCGGTTCGGCCAACTAGCGCGAGAAGTTTCTCACGAGTTGGCTCGTATTTTCCGGCGTTTGACCGAGGAATCTTGCGGCGAAAGGCCTTAACGACCATCGCGCCACCGGCACAGCGCTTCCGCCGCGCTTAGGTCGTAATCCGGACCGTCACACCCCACCGTCAGCAGCGTCACGCCGAGGTCGACGAGCCTTTCGGCATTCTCGACCAGCGCGCCGCGGACCTGCACGGCGGCCGAGCGTTCGATGCTGGCCGGGTCGCGGCCGACGTCGGCGCAGTGCCGGGTCAAGACATCGGACTTCGCCGGGAACTCGTCGGCGGAGGTGAAGCTGTGCCACATGTCGGCGTACTCGGCGACCAGCCGCAGCGTCTTCCGCTCGCCGCCGCCACCGATCAGGATCGGGATGTCGCGGGTCGGCAGCGGATTCAGCTTGGCCAGCCGCGCCTTGATCCGGGGAAGCGCGCCGGCGAGATCGTCCAGACGGCTGCCGGCGGTGCCGAACTCATAGCCGTATTCGTCGTAGTCCTTCTGCTTCCAGCCCGAGCCGATCCCCAGCACGAGCCGGCCGCCGCAGATGTGGTCGACGGTCCGGGCCATGTCGGCCAGCAGTTCGGGATTTCGGTAGGAATTGCAGGTGACCAGCGCGCCGATCTGAATGCGCGAGGTCTGTTCGGCCCAGGCCCCGAGCATGGTCCAGCATTCGAAATGCGCGCCGTCGGGATCCCCGTAGAGGGGGAAGAAGTGGTCCCAGTTGAACGCGATGTCGACCCCGATGTCCTCGCAGCGGCGCACGGCGTCGCGGATTTGGCGGTACTGGGGCGCGTGCTGAGGTTGTAGTTGCACACCGATGCGGACGGGCAGATCAGAAGTCATGTGCCCACCGTAGGCTCACCGCGCGTCGAGCACCCCGCGCAGCAGCTCGATCAGGGCCAGCGGCTGGTCGCTTTGCACGGAGTGCCCGGAGTTGGCCACAACGTGCGCGGTTCGGAAATGTCTTGTGCGACGACTTAATTCCGCGGCATCGTCGTCGCTGACGAATCCGGAGTTGCCGCCGCGGATGAGGGTGATGGGTGCAGAAAGCCTGTCCACGTCCTCCCACAGGACGTCGAAGTCGGGGAACTTGCGGATGGCGTCGTAGCGCCACGTCCAGTTGCCGTTTTCCAGCCGGCGCGAGTTGTGAAAGACGCCGCGGCGCAGCGCCTTCACCTCGCGATGCGGGGCCGCGGCGATCGTCAAATCCAGCATGGCCTGGAAGCTGGGGAATTCGCGTTCGCCGTGCATGAGCGCCACGGTGCCCTGTTGTTCCTTGGTCATCTCCGAGTGGCGCTGCAGCGCCGACGGGGTGACGTCGATCAGGACGAGTTCGTTTACCAGTTCCGGTGCCACGGCGGCCAGCCGTATCGCGGTCAACCCACCCAGCGACATGCCCACGACAAGATCGGCGCTGGGCGCGTGCTCGCGCACCGCGGGCAGCAAGGCGTCGGCGTTCAGCTGCGGCGAGTAGTCGCCGTCCTCGCGCCACGCCGAATGGCCGTGCCCGGGCAGATCCACGGCCAGTGCGGGTTCGCCCAGGCCGACGATGACGGTGTCCCAGGTGTGGGCGTTCTGGCCGCCGCCGTGCAAGAAGACGACCCGCGGGGCAGTACCACCCCACCGGAGCGCGCTGATCGTGTCCTCACCGGCGCCCGCCCCCACGCGTTGCACGTCCGGCAGCGGGCCGGTGACACCGGCTTGCTCGGCATTTTCGGATAACAGCGAGAACTCGTCGAGCCCGTCGAGTTCGTCTTCGGAGATTTCGGCCACGACCTAAAACTAGCCCCTCGTCTACAGGAGGTAACGACGGCGGATGCCGCGAAAGCGCTCCCACATCGCCGCCGCGCGCTCGGCGGCGCTCACCATCGCGGTGTCTGCCGGCAGGGCGGCGCGCAGTTCGTCGTGCTTGACGACTTGGGTGTTCAGCGCGGCCGGTGCGCCCTCGAGCATGTGCCGGTAGGTCAGGTTGCCGCACGCGAAGCCCTGGGTGTCGATCCAGTTGTGCACGCCCGGATCACGATGCGCCATGACGAGACGGATGCGGCCGTCTGCGTCGGTCTTCGTGCGACTCGGCGTGTAGCTCACCGGCCGGTACAGGTAATCCATGCTGTTGAAGAAGACGCCCATATTGGTCAGCATCCACAATCCGGCGTGGGCGCCGAATTCGAGGATCAGCGCCTCGTCGTCCGCGAGTTCCCAATACATGTTGGCGGCGGCCCGGCCGCGCCTGGCGTCGGCGTCGGTCGCGTCGACTTGCGGAAAGGAGTTGGGGCGGTTGGGGTCGACGCCGCCGTAGGTGAAGGGGAACTCGGGCCAGTCCGCCATCAGGCCAGTGACGAAGTCGCCCGCCCAGCGCATCGCCTCGACCATCTCGGGCGTCGACGGCAACGGCTTGGGGTAGTCCATGTCGATTCGTTCGATGCGAACCTGCGCGGGCAGCTCGTCCCAGCGGTCGAAACCCTGGCGAATGAACAGTTTCCGCGAGCCGGTAGTGGTGGGCAGCCAGTTCGGCCCGCGCTCGGGTCCGCCGATGTAAAGCTCGATTTCCCCGCCATCGCCGACCTGAAGCTGATGACCGAGCAGGTTGGCCTCCGGTATGTCACCGAACGGCTCGTGCAGCACGCCCGGGCCAGACGTACGTGGCCCCTGAACCGTGACGTTGAAAAACCTTGCAGTGCCACGCGTCCCGACGAGGCGGTAGGTCGACCGCCCGTCGATCCACGCCTGCTGGTAAGTAAAGTCGGCGCAGTCGCCGCCCAGCTTGCGGGTCGGGCCGCAGAAGGTGTGCAGCACCGGGTAGCGGGTGTCACGCGTTTCGAGCGCCAGATCGAAGGCCTGGCCGAGATTTTGGGTGAGGAACCGGTAGGCGTCGACCCGATGGGCGCCCGACACCGGGTTGGCCTGCTTGAAGGCCTGCTCGCCCGCTCGCTGCAGCCGCGCGCAGAATTCCGTCCAGGCCTGCTGCAGCGCCGCGTCGTCGGGCCCGTCGCCGAAGGCCATGCTCACGCACCGAGCCTCTCGAGCATCGCGCTGACGACTACGCATGCGCGTTGCGCGGCTTCCAGGTGTCCCTCCCGGTCGATGCGGGGACCGATCAGTTCCAGGTCGAAACCGTGGGAGTAGCCGCCGGTTAGCGCCTGGGCGACGATGGCTTCCAGCGGGATCGTTCCGTCGCCCGGTACCGCCCTGGCCGGTAGCGCCCGGTCGCCGAGCACATAGTCGCTCAGCTGGATCAGCGCCGTCCGCGGTAGGGCCCGCTGCACCATCGCCTCCAAATCCCCCTCCGCCCAACAGTGAAACACGTCGATGCATACACTCAGGTCGGCCATCTCGGCCAGCGTGACGGCGTCGCGCAGCGTGTGGGCCAGGTGGATGTCGGCGTACAGGCTTGACGCATTCTCGATGGCCAGCGCCACCCCGGCCGCCTTGGCCTGACTCGCGCAGGGGCCGACCATCGCGCAAAAGCGGTCCGCGGCCTGAGCCCAGGTGAGGTCACCGCGCCCGCCGGTGAGCAGGTAGACGGTGCGGGCCCCGACGGCGGCGGCCGCGTCGATCACGGCGGACAGCGCGTCACGGGCGGCGTGCGGTTCGCCGGACAGCTTGCCGCCGGCGAACAGGTGATAGACGGCTTCGACCGAATATGCGTTGCCGTGCAGCAACATCGGGAAGTGCGGCTCCAGCAGCTGGGCGTCCAGGATGCTGAGCCGGGACACGCCGAGTGCCGCCCAATGAGCTTCCAGTTCGGCCAGCGACTCGCCTTGGAAGGTGACGTTGTGCACCGACAGGCGGTGGTGCGGACCGGTCATGTCAGGCGCGGCTCTCGATGGCGACACCGAATCGCTCTCGAAAAGGCCGGAATTCGGCGTGCAGCGCCTCCAGGTCCTCGCCGATGTCGGTCAGCAACTGGGTGGAGTAGCGGAATTTGCCGTAGCGGTCGCCCCGGTTGTCGGCCAGGTAGGCGCGCATTGTCGCTTCGGCGTCGTCCGACAGCTCGCGACCGCAGAACTCGTAGTAGCGCCGAACGGTGCCGATGTGGTCGCCGACGAAGTCGGCGTAGCGCACGTGCAAGATGCGGGGATCGTCGACCAACGGATTGCTCATCGTGTTGGCAATGCTGGCCCGAGTCATCTCGAGGTGCTTCTTCGCTTCGGCGTGCAGGTCGACCGGACCGACGATGCCTTCGGCGATGTCGGCCATCATCATGGTGCGCGACGCGGCGACTTGGACGGGGTCGCGGTGTAGCCACATCAGGTGTGCGTCGGGATAGGTGTCGAAGAGTTCCTTGAGGCGGAAGCCGTGAAAGCCCTTCAGCACCCAGTATTTTCGGGCCCGACGGTATTGCAGCTGTTGCAGCATGGCCTTGTGCAGCCGGTATTGCGCCGCCGGATCGGTGGCCAACCCGCCGACCAGCGACTGCATCGGCACGCGCCACCAGGCCGTCGGCGTCATCACCCGGAAGTCGAACGCCCAGGTGCGCTCGTCCTCGGGCAGGCCGTCGCCCAGCATGTCGTTGTACGGGTGGCTGTGCAGCCACTTGGGCATCTTGGCGTTGATCTCGCGCCAGTCCGCGTCGGCCCGTTCCCTGCGGTCGTCGCCGGGGCCGGCCAGACCCGGCGGTGGTGACGGATACATCACCTCCCAGAAGCGCAGCGCCCGAGCGCGCGGGTCGACGGACATCAGGGCGTGCATGAGCGTTGTGCCCGAACGGGGCTCGCCGGTGACGAACATCGGCCCGTCGATCACCTCGTCGGCGATCGGGTAGCGGTTGCGGTCTTCGATGAATTCGAGCCGCGACGTCAGCAGCCATCGACACACCTGTGCCGCCTGCCGGTTGCCCTCGGCGTCCATGCCGAGGCGGTTGAGATGGTCGACCGCGACGGTGAAGCGTTGCGGCAAGGTGGGATCGCCATAGTCGCGCAGTCCGGTTTCGGTCTCCGCGTCGGCGAGCAGCTGGGCGGCGTCCAGGGACATCGTCACACCCGCCCGCCGCACAGCCGCATCAGTTCGTCTTCGGTGGCGCGCACGTTGGCGGCCGAAGCCTCGGCGTAGCTCAGGCCGGCCATCGCGCCGTAGTCCAGGATCTTGGGTACGCGCAGTCCCGCGTCGACGTACGTCCTGACGATCTTGGCCACCTGCGTCGGCGTCCCGTGCGGGACGGCGGCCAGCACCATCTCGGGCCGCGCTTTGGCGAGGAATTCCAGGATCCGTTCGCGGGTGAGCACCGCCGGGTCGATGTCTTGAAATCCCCGCCACCGATCGCCCATCGGGTGGTCGAACCCGAAGCCGCGCAGCGTTTCCGCCGACACTTGCAGCAGGAACGCCTTGACCAGGGGTGCTTGGAGGATCTCGGCGAGGGCGTTCTCGTCCTCGCCGATCAGACATACCTGAATGAAGCACGGTGTGATCGCCTGCGGATCACGGCCGACGCGTTCGGCGGATCTCCTTACCGCACAGAGCATTTCGGCATAGTGTTCTGGTGTCCAGGCGCCGGCGGGCCACCAGCCGTCCGCGTGCCGGCCTGCGACGTCCAGCATCCGCGGGCCGCTGGCGCCGATCCAGATCTGCGGCGGCCGGCCCGCGTAGGGTTCGGCGTCCAGCCGGGCATGGCGCAGCGAGTAGAACTGCCCGTCGAAATCGACCGGGC
Source organism: Mycobacterium sp. E735 (assembly GCF_001666955.1). NCBI lineage: Bacteria > Bacillati > Actinomycetota > Actinomycetes > Mycobacteriales > Mycobacteriaceae > Mycobacterium > Mycobacterium sp. E735. The sequence continues at coordinate 12,436 of NZ_LZIX01000338.1, forward strand.
CGTCGCTGTCCCAGAGCAGCCGGATCACCGTGAGGGCTTCTTCGAAGCGGCTGACCGGCCGGGAGAAGTCGAAGCCGTAGGGCAGGGTGTTCTCGCTCTCACCGCTGCCCAGGCCGAGGATGAAACGGCCCTTGGCGAGGTGGTCGATCGTGAGCGCCGTCTGGGCCAGCAGGCTGGGGTGGCGGCGCACCGTGTCGACGACGGCGCTCACGATCGGCACGTTCTCCGTCAGGACGGCGGCCGCGGCGGCTACCGCCAGTCCGTCGAGGTGGCGGTGCGGCGACGGGGAAGCGGTGGCCAGGTCGGTGAACTCGGGGGTCCAGATCGAGTCGGGCCAGAAGCTGACCATGTGGTCGGGCAGCCAGATCGAGTGGTACCGGCCGCTGTCCAGCTCCTCCAGCCGGGACAGGTCCAGCGGGAGGGTCGTGCGCAGGAATGCGGCGGGTTGCACAGCCATCGAGAGATGATGCTAAGCACTCGCACAGCGAAGTGGGGAGGAAATGGCTCCAGCGGCCGCGAGCGCAACGCCGTGGCGAATTCCGAAGGGGGAAGGCGCCGTGACGTTACGCCCGCGGGTTAAGCAGACCTCTTAGCCCTCGATGATGAACTCTTCGAGCTGCGCGCGCGCGACGTCGTCGGGAAGCTGCTGCGGCGGGCTCTTCATCAGGTAGGCCGACGCCGGGATCACCGGGCCGCCGATGCCGCGGTCCTTGGCGATCTTGGCCGCCCGGACCGCGTCGATGATGACGCCCGCCGAGTTCGGCGAGTCCCACACCTCGAGCTTGTACTCCAGGTTCAGCGGCACGTCACCGAACGCGCGACCCTCCAGCCGCACATAGGCCCACTTGCGGTCGTCGAGCCAGCCGACGTGGTCGGACGGGCCGATGTGCACATCCTTGGTCTTGAACTCGCGTTGCAGGTTGGAGGTGACGGCCTGCGTCTTGGAGATCTTCTTGGACTCCAGCCGCTCACGCTCGAGCATGTTGAGGAAGTCCATGTTGCCGCCGACGTTGAGCTGCATGGTGCGGTCCAACTGCACGCCGCGGTCCTCGAACAGCTTGGCCATCACCCGGTGGGTGATGGTGGCGCCGACCTGGCTCTTGATGTCGTCGCCCACGATCGGCACGCCCGCGTCGGCGAACTTCTTGGCCCATACCGGGTCCGAGGCGATGAACACCGGCAGCGCGTTGACGAACGCCACACCCGCGTCGATGGCGCACTGCGCGTAGAACTTGTCGGCCTCTTCCGAACCGACGGGCAGGTAGGACACCAGCACGTCGACCTCGGCGTCCTTGAGCGCCTTGACCACGTCGACCGGCTCGACGTCCGAGAGCTCGATGGTGTCGGCGTAGTACTTGCCGATGCCGTCCAGCGTGGGGCCGCGCTGCACCACCACGTTGGTGGGCGGCACGTCGGCGATCTTGATCGTGTTGTTCTCCGAGGCGAAGATCGCGTCGGAGAGGTCGAAGCCGACCTTCTTGGCGTCCACGTCGAAGGCGGCGACGAACTTGACGTCGCGCACGTGGTACTGGCCGAACTTGACGTGCATCAGACCGGGCACAGTGCTGTTCTCGTCGGCGTTCTGGTAGTACTCGACGCCCTGTACCAGCGAAGACGCGCAGTTACCGACGCCGACAATGGCGACTCGTACCTCCGTCGACGCGATTGGCGCGTTCTGGTCACTCATAAGGGCGTTCTCCTAACTCGATAACTCTGTGTCGCAGCTGATGAATTTCGTGCAGGGGTTTTACGTCTGCTCGGAGAGGCCGGGCATCGCCCGCTCCGCAGCAATGAGCTCGTTGAGCCACTTCACTTCGCGCTCGCTGGACTCGAGCCCCAGCTGGTGAAGTTGGCGGGTGTAGCGATCGAACGAGCTGCTGGCCCGCGCCACGGCTTCGCGCAGGCCTTCGCGCCGCTCCTCAACCTGACGGCGGCGACCCTCCAGGATGCGCATGCGCGCCTCCGCCGGAGTCCGGTTGAAGAATGCCAGGTGCACCCCGAAGCCGTCGTCCGTGTAGTTGTGCGGACCGGTGTCGGCCACCAGCTCACCGAACCGACGTCGTCCTTCGTCGGTTAGCTGGTAGACGCGCCGCGCCCGACGGACCGGCGTGCCGGCCGGGGCGGCGTCTTCGGCGATCAAGCCTTCGGCCTGCATCCGCCGGAGGGCGGGGTACAGCGAACCGTACGAGAACGCACGGAACGCGCCGAGGAGACCGGTCAACCTTTTGCGCAACTCGTACCCATGCATCGGCGATTCGATCAGCAGGCCCAGGATGGCGAGCTCAAGCATCGAATCACCTCCTTTGCACGGCCGGTTACGACGGTTCGACGCCTCGCGTCATCGTATCGTCTCGATATATTCGCCACAACACCACCGGTTGTTAGTCGGCTATTAGTCCGGGTGCGCGGAATCGAATCGCGCCGGCAGCGGGGCCGGATCGCGGCGGTTAAGACGGCAGATTCAGTTGCTTCACGGTGCCGTCACCTGCGAAGACGATGTAGCCACCACCGTAGTCGCTGGAGACGTACAGCGACAACGACAGGGCGCCGGGGGTGGTCGGGTCGGTCGCCGGCTCGATGTTGAGGTATTCGGTCTTGACGTCCGACGGCTTCATGTGGAGGGTCTGCGGGGCTCCGCGCATGATGCCCACCGTCGCCGTGACGTCGAACTTGCTCAGGTCCACCGGAAAGGGCCCGTCCGCGGAACTCTTGGCGGAGCTCGTCGGGTCGCCCCAGCCGCCGCGGTAGCTGTAGGCCAACACGCGGCGATCGTCGGAGGGATCGGGCCGGTCGAGCACCGCGTACGTCGGATAGATCACCAGCCGGTAGCCCATCGCGTCGCCGAAGCGTTTGCGTGTTTGCTCTAGCAGTCCCGTCAGGCCGCCGACCGAGTGCAGTTGGGTGGGCGGGGTCAGCACGACGGCGGCGACTCCGTCGGGCTTGGCCCCGGGGTCCGTGGTGAAGTCCAGCGACGACTTGGTGTTGCCGTACATGCGCCACCCGATGCCGATGCCGAGCAGTACCGACACGACGAACGCGGCGGCGAGCACCC